>WRJW01000195.1 GCA_009778375.1 Bacteroidota bacterium | reverse complement strand
AAATGATAGATAGCGTTGAACCCAACAAGATTTACAAAATAGGCACGGGCATTACGGGTATCCGTATCGACAAAGACAACATTACCCCCTTCCCCGAAATGGAAATCTTTGACTTGGGCATCAACGTAGACGTTGCTTCCTGGGAAGAAGTAAATGTGACTCCGATTCCTCAATAGTCATTACCTGCAGAACGACGCGCGTCGTTGTCTGCATCGCTTTAGGCCGGGCGGGTTTGACCGCCCTCCCGGTCGCCAGGGGGCAATGCCCCGGTGATATGTAATTAAATGATGTATAAATATGAGATTTATCTTTAAACTGATGCTTCCGATGGTGCTGCTTGTGGTAGCGGGGTGTATGAAAGAGGATCCCTCCGATTGCCCCAAACAGGGGGGGGTGACGCTCTACTTTACCTACTTGCCCGATATTCAAAAGCCGGATGCTTTTCGTGATAATATTCACACGGTAAAGGCCTATATTTTTGACGCCGATAAATTGATGTATTTGGATCGGGACTTTACGCAGTATCAACTCAATCAGTCCAGCGTTTATAACGGTCATCCGGGTTGGAAATTGGATGACCTCCCTCCGGGCGATTATTATGCGGTTTGCTGGGGCAACGTGGGCGCAGGGTCAAACTTTAGTGGCGCCAGGGATATTTCCCCTTTTGACGCATGCGCCATAAACATCCCAACAGAAGTAAACACTACGGGAGACCCCATTTACTACGCTCCCTATCCCCTCAGTCAAATGCCTCCCCATCAAAATACCCGCTCAGGATCAGAGGAGGAGACGGCGCAGACTAAAGCAGATCTTACCATGATCAATTACTACTTTCAGGTTAAAGAAGGGGAGCAAACTTTAAAGGAGATGCCCTTTATTTGCGCCCATCGTACTGTAAATGTCTTTATTCTTGGTTATTCCGACACGCCGACTGCTTATGGCCCCATTGTGCAAATGGATCACCTTTGCGTAGAGTACGACTTTTATATGAACTCCAAGGGTGTATATAAAAACTTTTGGCAAGTCGTACAAAAAGGGCCCGACCCCCACGGCAGGATGTCGCTGTATGCCAGTTTTTACTTTGGTTTTGACGAAATTACCGAGGATATAATCATCAGGTTTATGCAGAGCATAAGCGATTCGGCCATGCCGCTGGAAGAATTTAGCCTGCTCAAGTATATTCAGGACAACCCGGGTAAGGTGACGGTAAAGGATAATGTGATCAATGTATACATAAATTACGATCCCAATTTTGACCTGGGGGCGCATATTACCATAGACAATTGGCCATTTGCCAACGTAACCCCCACGCCTCAATAGATAAACGACAAGGATATGAAGTTTCCTAATCATATAATTTGGATAGCACTGGCCGCACTCTTTTTGGGCGCCTGCTTTCGCGATGAGCCCCCTACCCCTGAACCCAATGGAGACGAGATTCGCGTACAACTCAAGTTTAAAGCTAAAGGGGCAGGCACCAAAGCCATGAGCGTAGAGGAGGAGGACCGGATCAAAACGGTAGACGTATTGTCGTTCTACGAAGATAACGACGGGGTAATGTGCTTTAACTATATTGCCCCCGTAAACGAAAGAACCCTTATCTCCCCTCCCGATTCCCTCTCCCAAACCGTTTGGATTACGGCTAAAGGCAACGTGGCAAGGCAACAATTTGTAGTGTTGGTCAATGCCTCAGCCGAAGTGGCGGCCGCAACCCTCTTTTACGGCGAAAAATTAACGGACGTCATGGAGCAGATTATTGTACGCCACAGCGACGGCCGGGGAGAATGGCCCGCCCGCAACTATGGTTCGGAGTTTAAATACATTCCCATGTACGCCAAAACCGATACCTTAGTGGTCACCGAAAATACCCATATTATTCCTACCAACGGATCTACCTATCCCCTGATCCGTATGGTGGCCCGCATAGACGTAACGATGGTGCCGGCCTTTCCAAGTGCCCATACTTTTGAACTTACAAGGGCCTTTTTGTTCAATTATCAGACTGCCGGCTACGTGGGTTATGACTTTAGTAATTACGATATTTTAAACCATAAAGTAACGGCTCCTGCCGTTCCGGTGCGCCCCTCTTTTACTCCTCCCAGCCCCAATACCGGTTTCCCTATCCTGGAGCCTCACGTAGGATACCATGCTACTCAGGATAGTGTTATTCGTTCTATTTATACCTTTGAAGCCCCCTCTTATACGCCTGCCGACCGGATTAAGGGCATTGCCTTGGTGGTGGGCGGCATCTATAATGGTTCGGGTGTCGAAACGTATTACCGCATAAACCTTAGGGAAACAGGCGGGTCTCCCGCTTTGCTCTCCAATCCCATTTTGCGGAATCACCTTTATAAAGTAGAAATACAGGATATACTCGGCCCCGGGCAGGATAACCCTTTAGACGCCTATTTGGGTACCTCTAAGTTGGTAGCCGAAGTGTTGATTTGGAATCAGTTGGATATAGATATACCTTTTCATGCCAACTATCTCTTGGAGGTAGACAGGGATCAGATTGCGGCGTTGGCTCCCGGCGGCAATTATAAGGTAAACGTGACTACCGATTTTCCGACCGCAAGCGCGCCGGTGTGGACCACACAAGTCGACGATGCGGCCAATCACTCCTGGATCGGCGCTGCACGAAGCGGCAGCGTACTGAACATCACGCTGCAACCCAATACTACCGATTCAACGCGTACCGGAAGGGTAAAGGTAATAGCCGACAATTTAACCAAATGGATATTTGTGGCCCAAGCCCCCGCCAATCCCCTTCCTCCCTCTGTACCTGCCGGAGTTACTCCTTATGTGGGCGCATTTTGGAGGGCTAACGAGACGGGAGAACGGTTGATACGCATTCAAAATATGGGCGCCTCCGGAAAATGGTCGGCTATTGTGTGGTATTTTGACGGGAGAAACTTGTGGCATCCCGAAGTAGGGGACGGCATTGTGCTGGCTGCGGGCGGCAGCCCCAATATCGGCGGCGATCCCGAGGCCAATCAACTTCCGGCAAGAAGTTTTGGGTATGCAGAGGGTGAATTTAGCCCCTCCAACCAAGAGATACTCTTTAGAATCGGGTTACAGCGCCCCTTCTCGGCCTTCAGTAAAAATGCCGACTTTACCCATACTTTTCCTGCACGTTACGCCGTAGTATTTATCAATTACGGCGGCAATAAGAATATGCGGATATACATCCGCCAGGGAGAGGATCCGGACTATATGACGCCTCCCAACCCCGCTCCGGATATTCGGTTTTCTCCCTACAACCTGGGGAATGTAAACGACGTACAGTATGTTGCAAAATATCCCAACCGTTTTGTGGCCTATCCGACTCAGGCAGGGTGGTTGTACCAGTGGGGCTATTCTGCCACCTTAGCGGCACCCTTAGCCTATCATCCGATTAATCCCTTGACGGCGACTCCTTCGGGTTGGTCGGGCAATTTATCCTTTAATCCCCTCTACAGTTTGGCGCAGGCATGCCCCGATAACTATTCTCTTCCGGAGCATAGTTCAACTTCTGCCGGCTTGTCGGTACTTACGGGCGCCGCCTCGTCCTGGGGCTATTATGCAGACGGATTCTTTGACCGCAGGAGCTTAAATTCCGCTTCATTTGGCCACCCCGCCGGCATCAATCCTGCGGTGGCCGTATCGGTAAACCCGGCCAATCAGGCGGATGTACAAAATATTGACGTTGCCTACGTTGGACGACTCTTTTACAATGCCGCCGCCAATTATGCTTCCCTCTTTTTCCCCGCCGCGGGCTATCGGTACCAGGACGGAGCTACCAACAATGTAGGATGGCTTGATTATGCCGGTGTCACCGGCAGTTACTGGTCGTCTACCCCTGTTACCGGTTCTTTGGCGATCCCTTTGGAATTTTCTTCGGGCTATGTTGCGGTTCCCACTCCGCCGTCCGGCGCCGTTATGGAGGCGGGTGCGGCAGTTCGCTGCGTGCGGTATCCCTGTCTTCCCATTACGGGCGTTTCCGTTGTTTCCAGCCGTCCCGCCTATGCGGGAACCTATATGCCTTTTGTCCTTACGGCTACCCCAACTCCGTCCCTCCCTGCGGCAGAGTACCGGTGGGAGCGCTCGACAGACGGAATCAACTGGGCGATCCTTTGGGGCGAAACAAGCGCAACCCTCTCTCGGAGCGGCGAGCCTTTGGCGGGCACCTATTACTTCAGGGTAACGATCCGCAACAGCTGTACCTCTCAATCGGCTGTTTATGCGCAGCTTATTATACCTGTGACGTAATCACTATGTACCAAACGACCTTGAATATATATTGATATGAGATTTAGAATACTCACCTTTGCGCTGGCGCTCTTTGGGTTGACTTCCTGTATCAAAGACAGACCCATCGATATCAATAAAGATCTTACCTTTGTGGTAAGCATATCAGTTCCCAACTTGCCTAATACCAAGGCCATAGATCACGGGAGCGCCCACGACAACAAGGTCGACGAGATTTGTATCCTCCTCTTTAAACCCGGCCCCGGCGGAGCGTGGGACGGCTATGCCCAAGCTTTTGCGATTGAAGATTTTGGAGCTGGCCACGACAACTGGAAAAAGTTTAAGGTAAGTATTGAGCAGGGAAGTTACAAGGCCCTTTTTATTGCCAATGCCACCGATCGGATCAATGCCCTTTGCGACCTGTCTAACGGTACCTACCGATCCGACAATACCGACATTGACATGGCCAACATACAGACGCGCCTGCAGGGAGTATCGATATTGCCGCGCGCCAGATACAACGCCGACACCACCGATATTGCAGGAGGGTATCACCCCTTTTACCTCTCCTCGGAATTTATCGACCTGACCATTCCCCTTACGGTAGACTACAGTCAGGATCCCATTAAACTTACCCGCGATGTGGCCCGCATCAATTTTGAGGTGGCCAACCCGACCCTCTCCGGCGCCATAACGCTGGACGAAATTCATTTGTGCAACTACAATACCAACGATTATATTGTACCTGCGGCAGGGTGGTGGACACTCCCTCCGGCTCCCCTCTTTGCCCCCTATTCCGGCGTAACGCGACCTATAAGCTGGCAAACGGGACCGGCCACCTCGGTAATCTATTCTGTGGCCAATGGAGCCATTAAGAGCAATAAATGCGTCCAGGAAATATTCACCTACGAGAATAAAGCCGACACCCTTTGCCTGCTGATCAAAACCTCCAGCGTTACCGTGAACGGAGTTACCCAAAACACTCCGCGCTGGTACAAGGTTGATTTCAGGTATAAAGATTTAACGGACAATAAGATAAAACCGGTAAACATCCTACGCAACTACTCTTATTTACTCACCGTTACCGACGTCAAAAATTTTGGCCATGCCACGGCGCAGGAGGCCTTTGATGCAGCACCCGAAGGATTGGTAATTGATATGGATGCCGGCATTGACGATCCCGGGCTGAATTACATTAAGTACAACGGCACCTACCGTCTGTCGGTAGATAAGATTCAGGTCTTTTTTTATCATAATGGAGGCACGGAACCTCTTCAGGTCTTTACCAACTACAGCAATGGGTGGACGATTGATCCGGCAAGTTTTACCGGAGGCTGGCTGACGGCCTCGGCGGTGACTCCCGCTTTGGGCCCCCCCAACATAGTACCTCCCGCCAAGATAAACATTACAACGGCAGCCTTTAGCGGTACCGCCCCCCGGACCGCCTCCTTTAAGGTGAGCGCCGGCGCCCTGAGCCACACTATTGAGGTGATTCAGTTTCCGGCAGTGCCCAACATACCCGACAACTTTTCGGCGGTGGTTACCCCTTTCGTGGGCGCCTTTTGGAAGGCCGAACAGTGGGGCGAGCGGTTGATCCGCATTCCAAGACCCGCTTCCAATACCTTGGACGGAGCTTGGATGGCGGCCGTACTGGAGGGGAGGGATTGGATTGTATTGGATACCCTAAAGAGCGTGGACAATACGATTTGGACGGCTTCGCCTCAATACAGCGGCAATGGCGCCGGTTTTGACGCCATCAACGGCGTGTACGGCACCGAGACGATTGTACAGGGAGACTTGGGCACCGGATTGGGTCAGCGCCCCGATATATATTTTAGAATAGGCCTCAAGACGGCCTATACGCCCACCCCTACGGAGCCTGTCCGCTATGGAGTGGTATTGCTTTGGAACAGAGGCGTTACAGGATATACCCAACGGATTTGGATCCGGCAGGGCGAAGGGGTTGACTATTTGATGAGGCCCAACGACGCCGGCACCAACCTCTCCGGCGTGCCGCTACGCCCCGACGTCGTACGCTTTTCGCCTTATAATCTGAGTGCAAGTTCCTTTAATACACCATTGCCGTTGAATGGAGGTCAGTTTACCGACTATCCTTCTCAGGCGGGGGCCTTTTTCCAGTGGGCCAATGCCAATAACCTCCGATATGCCTATCCTCCCGTTGGTTCGGTCTCTAACTGGCAAAATAATTACCCCTCGCTCTACTGGATGGGCGGCGCTACCCCCTTGAGCGACGCACACGAGACGTGCCCCCCCGGCTTTAGCCGTCCCATGGACGGATCGGCAACAGGCCCCAATACGGCCGGACCTGTGGCCGGTTCCGAAGTGCGTCAATCGCTGTGGCAAAATCCTGTGGCAGGCCTTGCCGCTCCCACTCCCGCCAATTCGGCAGCCGGCTACTACGCAGACGGATTTTTTGACCGGCGATTGATTACCACAAGCGCCTCGGGGAATCTGCTCACGGCCGTTTCTCCCACCGGCAACGACGTAGCCTATAAAGGTAGTCTTTATTTCAATACCTCCTCTTTTGCCTCCCTCTTCTTCCCCTTGGCGGGCAGCCGTCTTAACTCGGATGGAACGTTAAATTATACCGGTTTTCAGGGTCACTACTGGAGCGCCTCTTCGTACGACGCCACCCAGTCGTGGCGGATGTATTTGCTGACGGTAGCGCCTTTGGTCTCCGCGCAAATGTCCTATACCCTCCGCAGCCATGGATTGAGCATCCGTTGCGTTGAATGTATTGGTGTACAAAGTGTTACTTTGGCAGCGGGGTCCAACAGCGCCGCCATTGGCAGCACGCTCTCTCTTACCGCCGCCTCTGTTCCGCCCAATTCCACCAATGTACGTTATCTTTGGGAATATAATGTAGACGGAGGGTGGACAGCCTTAGCCACCACCACCGTCAACACTTATTCGTCCAGAGTTTTTAGGGAAGGAACAAATCTGTATAGAGTTACGGCCTATAATGGTTGCGGAAATGCCCTGTCTAACGTGGTCAGTGTTACGGGAACTATGCCCCTTGGCCCCGAACCCGAACCCAATATTCTTATGTATGCGGGCGCTTTCTGGAGGGCAAACCAAAGAGGCGAGCGCTTGATTCGTATTAATGTAGGCGCCGCAAACCTGAACAACTCCGGCCCGTGGGTCGCTTCGGTCTCCTTTGTGGATGCGGGTTGGAATCCTGTGTCCGACGGTGTTGTGCTCTCCAATGCCAAAACTTCCGATACTTATGCTTACTCCACTACTCCGTATCCAACCGGAGGGGGATCATTACCCAATAAAACCGTTAACTGGGCAGAAAATTTTCAGGTCTATCCCGCTTCTGATACTACCTTTATCATGGGTAATGCTCCTGCAAATACCTATATAGAATTCAGGATTGGCTTAAAAACGACCTATTCGGCCACTTCTACGGCACCGGCTCGTTATGCGGTGGTGATGCTCTTTTATGGCGACAACAAGGTGAGGAGGCTCTTCCTGCGCCAGGGCGAAGGGGCCGATTATTTGATGCGGCCGGGCGATGCGGGAACAGGAGTACCTGCCGGTCGTCCCACAGCCAGAAAAATAGCGTCATTCAATTTGAAACATCCTCAGAATATAATATGTACGCATAGAAACAGTGCAAATTTTGGAACCAATTACGGCGTATTCACCGAGTTCCCCTCCATGTCGGGTTTCATCTTCTCCTTTAATTCCGGATCTCCTATGTTCGGCACGGGTGCGATCAATGGTTTGGGCGTTGGAGGATGGAGCAATCAATTAGAAATCAATGGATGGTGGAGCGGCATGAATTTTAATCCCGAAACTTGTCCCCCGGGCTACCATCGTCCCAATGATGGTCCAACTGCCTCGGCAGGCCAAGCCACCGTGGCCAACTCCGAGATGCGGCAGTCGTTTTGGGTTGATCCGCCTGCGGGCGTGGTGAACGGTTCAAGTCCAAGCGTTAAGACAAACTCAACGGGAGGCATTTATGCCGATGGATATTTTGACCGCGGAGTCATTGATTTGACGGGTTCGGGCACAAATAGCGCAGGTAAAAATACCGTCTATTACAACAACGGATTATTCACGCCCGCTCCAACGGTTGTTGGTAATGGTACCACTCCGCCTGTTCTCGACAGGGTGTTTGTGGCCGCTTCGGGCAGACTCTTCTTTAATCCCTCTACCAATGCCTCTCTTTTCATGCCTGCCACAGGTGTAACCAATCAGACAACAGGTTCGGTGTCTAATGTAGGAGAGGTTGGCGGATATTGGACAAGTACCAGTTACGGTAATTCTTCGTCAAGTTATGGATCTTTGTTGCAATTTGATATAGACGATAGCGCCAATGGCAATGTATTTATGGGGAGCTACCAGGGACGACACATGCAACCCATCCGCTGCGTAGCAAATTAACCCTTACTATTACTACTCCTCCACTATTGGATTTCTCTATTTGGGATGCGGCCATTTAGAACCTCATGTTAAGGATGGGCACTGCCCAATTGCAGTCTCACATGGCAATCCGGTGCGTGCAGGACAGAGCGTTACAACGCATACAGGTATTGTATGGCCCCTTTGGCTAAAGATTCGAGGCAAGAGATGAATCTGCCCTCCTCCATTCCCGTATAGCGGTAGGCTAAGGGAAGTTCGGTACAGGCGCCAACAATCGGCAGATCTGCTCTTTTTTGAAGCATACGGATAACCTGCCGGTACCGTTCTCCGGCCTTTTGGGTGTCGCCTGCCTTAACCTGATCGGTAATATCGTGTATATCTGCCTGTTCTAACTGCGTGGGGTAATGGAAAGAATAACCCATCAGGGCCGAATGTTTTTGATAAAGGCCCGTTTGGGCGGTGCCAAGGGTCGAGGTAAGCCATGCGCCCCGAGGGGATAGTTTTTGAGCCTGACGAATCGTCTCCTCTACGATATGAATGAGGGGAACGGGTATTTGGGAGCGAATTTGATCAAGAAAATAGTGCGCCGTATTGCAGGTAACTACCAATACGTCCGATCCCCATTCTACTAATTTAGCTATCCCAACCCTTAATTGGGGCATAGGGTCGGGCCCTTTGCCCAAGATGTGGGTGGTGCGGTCGGGCGTGGCAGTATGGTTATACACGATCACTTCGGGATGTTCCTGATCTACATCGGCGGGTGCAAGACAGGCAAGCAGGCGCATAAATTCGGCAGTAGCGGCGGGGCCCATCCCCCCCAATACACCTAATGTTTTGGTCGGACGTTTCATACCTCTAATCTAAAGAATGAATCTTTTTCAGATTGTGTAAATAAATCAGACTTTCTTACTTCATCAAGAATGCGATTTAGGTCTTCCTCTTTTAATCGACCCCTTATCTGCGCGCCTCCATTCATTAATTGTTTAACAAGTTCATCTATAGGAATGTGTGTTAGCTCGTGGCACCCAATATAGGAGTCGTAATGCAATATCTTTGGGTAATCGCTTCTCTTTATGTGCATTTGCATTACAAAAGAACGGTGGTTGCGAAAAACGAATGGAGAAATCTTTGAATTAATAAAAAAGAATCCGACAATTCTTTCCTCATTTTGACCGAGCACAACAAAAAGCTTACCGTGATCAATGAAATCAAATTTTGTCGAATGCAGTATTGCTCCCCTGCTAATCGCCAATTCAATACACCTGTCTACAACAATCATTGTCTACAGTACCGATTTTTGTAATGCGATATGCTCGCAGACGTAATGAATATAATCGTCGTCAGCCCCAGCCTCTTTAAGAATGTCTTCTACAAATATATATCCATTCTTAGAAGCAGAATTCCACGCGTACCCGTGTGATAATTCAGTAAGAACGCTCATGCTTAAATTGCCATATTTTTCTATGGCCTCGTCAAGCTCTTTTACATCGGACACTGAAAGTAACGACATATTGGCGTTGGTAGCAGGTACGACAACATATCCTTTTATATTGAAAATGTCTGTACGTTTATTGCATTTAACCAAGTCATAAATAGCAGATGGTACCGGGCCAAAGTCCATCCTTATGTACGTATCTCCTGTGATGAATCGGCCATACTTGTACGCATGTTCTCTATCTGCAAAATAAAGAATCTTGAAAATCTGATGAAAATCCCTGTTTATATTTTTTTTAGCTACATACAAAATAGATTGTAGCGATTTTTCGATATTGAAAACAGGCGTTGTCATAATATATTTTTGATTGTGTGTTTTCCAAACGCAAAGTTAAAAATTTTTTGACACAAACTAATCCCCATCCCCGCTCCCTCTTTGGAGGGGGCGGGTTCATGAGTGATGGTAGTAGAGACCTCACTTGACCAGTATCCCCCCTCTGCGCCAATATTTTGAAGGTTCGGATTATTGGTGGCGCCCGCCAGTTGCCCGCCTGCGTCCCCCGTCCCTTACACGAAGTAGCCTCCTCTCAACTTGCCCGCAGGTGTTTTGTGGGGAACCTTTACAAACAGGTCAAAGATCCCATTTTGGTGGGTGCGCTTTCGGGCCACAAAGAGGGGAGCAAGGCTTTTGCCC
>WRJW01000194.1 GCA_009778375.1 Bacteroidota bacterium | reverse complement strand
AATTTGGGAGGAAGCACCAATCCGTTGTTATCGCCGTGAGCCATAATCAAGGCGCCCATCAGACGGGTAGATACCCCCCATGAGGTAGCCCAAACATACTCCAATTCTCCCTCTTTGGTCGCATACTTCACCTCAAAAGCTTTGGCAAAATTTTGCCCTAAAAAATGAGAAGTACCGGCTTGCAAAGCTTTGCCGTCCTGCATCATCGCCTCAATACAGAGCGTATCTAAAGCGCCTGCAAAACGCTCGCTTTCCGTCTTTTGACCCACGATGACCGGTAACGCCATGACCTCGCGGGCAAAAGCGGCATAGACCTCTACCATCCGTCTGGTCTCTTCCATCGCTTCTGCTTTGGTGGCGTGGGCGGTATGCCCTTCCTGCCAAAGAAACTCCGCCGTCCGTAAAAAGAGACGGGTACGCATCTCCCAACGCACTGCATTGGCCCATTGGTTGCACAGCAAAGGGAGGTCACGATACGATTTTATCCAATCCTTATAGGTATTCCAAATAATAGTTTCGGAAGTGGGCCTTACCACCAACTCCTCTTCTAACCGCGCATCGGGATCTACGATTACCCCCGATCCATTTGGATTGGCCATCAACCTGTGGTGGGTAACCACCGCACATTCTTTTGCAAAACCGGCCACATGTTCGGCCTCTCTGCTCAAAAACGACTTTGGGATAAATAGCGGAAAATAAGCATTTTGATGCCCTGTTTCTTTAAAGCGCCGGTCCAAGTCGGCCTGCATTTTTTCCCAAATCGCATAACCGTAAGGTTTGATGACCATACAGCCCCTTACCGCTGAATTTTCGGCCAAGTCGGCTTTTGTAACCAAATTATTATACCATAGCGCATAATTCTCTTCGCGATTGTTCACTTCTTTTGCCATAAAATGTATTGATTGGTATGATTTTTGTATATCTTTGCAGTAAGAATAAATCTTATTTTGAGTTGCAAAAATATAAAAATTTAGAAAAATACAGGAGGTGCATCATGAAATTACATTCTTTTATCATTCTGACAATATGTGTGGTTCTTGGCGGATGCGCCGTAAGCACACAAACCGCTTCTTCGGGCTATCGAAATGGAATATATGGACAACCCACTGTAACAGCGCGAGTTGTCTATCATACTGATGCCAATGCGGCCGCCTTGCAAGAATTGCAAAACAAAACGGTTTCTACTATCAACAACAACAGGAGCGCAAACTACACCGAAACGGTATACTTGGATGCCGCCGGCTTTGCAGAAATCAATTTGGAACCGGACAGGACATACATTATTCTGGAAGACGACGACTCCTACGCGCGTCGGCTTCAAATGTTTGACGATCCCCGTTACTCCGTTTCCATCAACCTTAACATGAACTGGGGCGCATGGTCCGACCCTTGGTACAATCCCTGGTGGGGGCCTTGGAGCATTTGGAATCGCCATTACTATGACCCATGGTACTACGGGTATTACGGTTATAACAGGTACTACGGTTCTTACGGTTATTACGGTTATGACAGGTACTACGGTTACTACGGCTGGGGCAGCCCTTGGTTCTACGACCCTTGGTACTCGCCCTACTACTATCCCTACCACTCCTATTATTATCCCTATTATGCCGGTCATGTCCGCGATACCCGCGACCGCTATTACGGAAACAGGAACTCTTTTAACGGCGGCACCAACTATGCTTCGCTCAATCAGAACAATGGGGTACGTACCGGCAGCTCCTACCGCAGACAGGAAACGCCCGCTGCGCAAAATACGGTACGTTCTGCACAGGTTGCACCTGCGCAAAATGTTCAAAACCAGCAAAACAACAATAGTTCTACCTATAGAAGAACCACCACAGGAACACCCACATCCAATAATACGGCCGTATATACCAACTCCGTTGTGCAAACCAATGCAAACAGTGCAGCCAACAACAACGGCGCCTACCGAAGAAGCACCACTACCACTACAACTACCACAACCCCATCTACGACAACAACTATCAGAAACGGCCAGCAAACCACATCGGCGACTCCACCAACCCAAAGTACTCAAATCTATCGCCGCACCACCACTTCTACCAATACCATTCCTGCCACCAACTCTTCTTCTACCCAGCCATACAGCAGGCCCGAATCGGCTACCCGCCAATTTTATAACACTGGTACCAACAACCGTCCCTCTCAACCTGTGGTCAACAACGGCGGCAACAACGCTTCCCAAGTAAGGCAGAGCAGCGGTTCCAACACAAGCAGCCCGATCCGCTCAAGCAGCAATAGTACCCAAAGCTATTCGCCTCCTGCCAGAACTTCGACCTCTTCGGGCTACTCTTCCGGATCTTCCGGTAGCAGCGGTAGCAGTGGTAGCAGTAGCTCCTCTTCTTCTTCCGGATCTGCCACCAGACGTCCTTAACAGTTGTCGGTACATCTGTTTAACATTTTAATCATTTGAGTTATGACCAGAAAATTATTCCTCGTATGGCTGGCCGCAGTGCTTTCTGTAAGTATGCAGGCCCAAACAGCTTTCGACGCTTTACGTTTTTCGCAAATCATCTATACGGGAACAGCCCGCTCTGCCGCCATGGGTAATGCCATGACTGCTTTGGGAGGGGATTTTGGATCACTGAATATCAATCCTGCCGGCTCTGCCGTTTATCCCTATACCGAAGTTATCTTTACGCCGATTTTTAACACGGTTACGACCAATTCGGATTACTTGGGCACCTCTACCCATGAATCACGCTTTAGAACCGGGGTCTCCAATTTTGGCTACGTGACCGCACTACATACCCCTGGTGTCGGGCTAAGTTTTGCCATAGGATATAATGGATTGAATCAATTTACCGATCGTTTTTCGGCGGAAGGCGTCACCAATCAATCGAGCTGGTTGGCTCATCTGGCTTATAACACCGACGGTATCTTTGCCCCAAACATGGATCTGAACGACGCTCAAAACCCCTTTCACAATGGATCCGCGGCCTGGCGATCTTTATTGGCGTGGAATACCTCTCTGTTAGATACTATTCCGGGCACCAGGGGAACTCAGTACAAAGCGGCCACAGAAGTCATTTCTAATAACGACATCTTTATCCCCGGCAACCTCCGCCAGCACTTTTACCGCAATGCCAATGGAAATATGGGCGAATACCTCTTAAATATGGGCGTTAATATAGGGAACAAGGTTTTTTTAGGAGCTAACCTTGGGATTCAAAACATTTGGTACGACTACAGAGAATCGTATTCAGAGGCGGCAGAACATACCAATGACTTTTATCAAACTGAATTTAAAGATTTTACACACAACTACCACCTGACAACTTCCGGTATAGGCGTAAACCTGAGATTTGGGATAATCTTTCTTCCCGTGGAAAACCTGAGGTTGGGCGCCAGCATCTCCACCCCTACCTGGATAAAGTTGCACGACGAATGGCAAGAAAGTATAAATACCAATTTTTCAGATGGTTGGCATCAATACTTGGAGTCTCCTTTGGGCGAATACGACTATACTGTCAATACCCCTTTCCGATGGAACGCAGGCTTGGCCTATACTTTTGGTCCATACGGAGCTTTGAGCGTAGATTATGAACAGGTGGCCTATAATAAAACCTATATGCATGCCGACGATGCCCTTTATTTGCATAATCCTTTTAGTGAAGAAAATGCTCTGCTCAAAAATAGCTGTCGGACTGCCAACAACTTCCGCGCTGGCTTGGAATTTAATCTAAATGAAGAGTTCTCGATCCGCGGTGGATACGCCTACTACGGAAAACCGGAAAAGAATTATGGAGACAACACCCAAATCGCCTCGCTGGGCATTGGGTTGCGCATGGGAACTTTCTTTAGCGACCTGACTTTTACGCAACGACTCCCCCAAAAAGAGCATTTTAGCTTATATGGAGATGTTTACGACGGCCATAACCTGATTTACGCGGCGCCCACAGGCACCCAAACCAATGCTAACTGGAAATTATTGCTGAGCATAGGGTTACGGTTCTAAAACACCCCTCCTTCGTTAAACAGCAAATCCAAGATACTTAGATCGGGAACAAAGCCCCATTTCTTGGCAAATACCTGAAAATAAGGTTTACACGCAGGCCATTCCGGCCTGCGTTCTTTTTTGGGATGGATCAAGTATCGGTAATCTTCATCTTTCCCCTCTACAGACGCAAACCCTCTGCTCAACGTCCAAGACAACGTCACTCCCGACAATTTGAGTCCGATTTCCCAACTTCTCCGGTTAAGGTCAAACAAAAAAGTCGTCTCTCTTTGGTACAGGGTAAAGACATCCCCGCTATACTCCTCAAAAAAGGGCGAAGAACGATAGGCGGCCTCTATGGCGCGTATATGTTTCTGCCTCCAAGGAACGGAGTTGTCAATGCGTACGTCCTTGACGGATACCTGATGCGGTCGAAGTACCGGCACCGTTAAAGTCAGGGGCCCATTGGCCGAAAGAATCCGGCAACGGTTGCGAAAACTCTGTTTTTGATACTGCTCGTACTGCTCAATCTGCACCAAACCACTCTGTACAGCTATCTGATAATAAGAAACAGGAGCCCAATACGCCGTAGAAAACAGCGCCATTACTCATCTATTTGTTCGTCCGAAGTTTTGGCTCTGATGATTCCGCGCTTGGAAGAGCGGATAAAGTTAAGAATATTGTCCCGCTCCACACTCGGCAAAAAAGCAGCCTCTACCCGATCGCACGCCTCGGCCGTGGTATGTCCGGACTGGTAGATTATCCTGTAGATTTCCCGAATCGAATCGATCTGCTCGTTGGTAAATCCACGGCGACGCAGGCCGACTAAGTTCAAACCGCCGAAAACCAAAGGTCGATGTCCGGCTAAGATATAAGGAGGCACGTCTTTGGAAACCATAGAACCACCCGAAAGCATCACGTGGGCGCCGATGTGGGAGAATTGGTGCACCCCCGAAAGACCTCCAATGATGGCATAATCATCCACGTCGGATTCTCCCGCAAGGCCCACCGAATTTACCAAAACCACATTATCTCCCACCTTGCAATCGTGGGCAATATGCACGTATGCCATTAGCAAACAATTATCTCCCACACGGGTAATCCCCTTGCCGCTGGCGGCCGTACCTCGGTTAACCGTCACACACTCCCTGATGGTCACATTGTCGCCGATTTCGACATACGAAACCTCGCCTCGGTACTTCAGGTCCTGAGGTATGCCTCCAATCACTGCTCCCGGAAAGATCTTACAGTTTTTACCGATTTTTACGTAGTCACAAATCGTAACGTTGGATCCGATCCACGAACCCGCTCCAACCTCCACATGCTCTGAGATAGTGGTAAAATCTTCCACTATAACGTCCGAAGCTATTTTTGCGTTCGGATGAATGCGATTCATTGCCATAATCACTCTATTTGGAATCTATTTATTTTTAATTACCTGAGCCAAAAATGTTCCTTCGCAAACCAACTGATCCCCCACAAAAGCCAGCCCACTCATCCCCACCAAATTGCGGCGCAAAGGACTTACAATCTCCATAACCATCAGCAATACATCTCCGGGGACCACTTTGCGTTTAAATTTAACCTGATCGATTTTTAACAAATAAGTGGACCATCGATCCGGTTCTTCCAATCCCCGCATCACCAAAATTCCTCCCGTTTGGGCCATGGCCTCCACCATCAACACACCGGGCATCACGGGTTCTCCCGGAAAATGTCCGGTGAAGAACCACTCATTGGCACCCAAAGTCTTGATGCCTACCACGCGGTTATCGGTCAACTCTACCACCCTGTCCACCATCAAAAATGGAGAACGGTGGGGCAACAACTGCTGAATAGCCTGCACGTCCAATACCGGTTCGGCATTAAAATCGACAATCGGCAGAGGAGGTTTGGAAAAATATTGTTTAGCCTCTCTGCGTATGATTTTGGCTACCGTTGTATTGATGGCATGTCCGGGTTTATTGGCTATGACTTTGGCTTTGATAGGGTAGCCGGCTAAGGCAAAATCTCCCAACAGGTCAATCAATTTGTGTCGGGCGCACTCATTGGGAAAACGTAACTCTAAATGGTTCAAATATCCCTCCGAACATCGGGATACCGAAGGTTTGTTAAAGAGAGAACTGAGTCTGTCCAACTCCTCCTGAGGAACGGGTTTTTCTACAATCACAATGGCGTTATCCATATCCCCTCCCTTGATCAGATTGTTGTTAAAGAGCGGCATCAGTTCATGCAAAAATACAAAGGTACGACACGGAGCCAATTCCGAGGCAAAATCCACGCCACTGTGAAAACGGGCGTACTGATGCCCCAATACCTGTGAATTAAAATCAATCATCAGCTCTACGGAGAGTTCCGGATCAGGCAACAGGGTGATTTCTGCACCGCTTTTAGGATCGGAGTAATATATTTTCTCCTTAACCTCAAAAAAGAGCTTGGGAGCGTCCTGTTCTAAAAAACCGGCTTTGGCTATCTCCTGCACATAAAGGCGGGCACTACCATCCAAAATCGGCGTTTCAGGGGCATTGATTTGAATCAGCGCATTGTCTACTTCCATACCGGCAAGCGCCGCCATCACGTGCTCGATGGTGCTGATTTTTACCCCGTATTGTTCGATGGTGGTTCCGCGCGAAGTGTCTGTTACAAAATCGGAGAGGGCCGGAATAATGGGCATTCCCTCTAAATCAACCCTTTGAAATTTAATGCCGTGATCTTCCGGCGCAGGATGAATACTCATCTCGACCTTTACTCCGGTATGCAGTCCTTTTCCCGTAAAAGAAACGGATTTGCTCAGCGTCCTTTGGTTAATACGCATAGATTGGTTTTAGAAATTAGGCGCAAAGGTATTTAAAAAACCATTATTTAACAATTTCTTTACATTTTTGAGCGGGTTGCTGCTTGAAGATTGCGTAGGCTTTATAGTAGGTACGGTAATCAATAGCCGGAGTACCCATCAGGATTTCGTTGGGTTTGGTATGCCCCGATACGCCGCTTTGCGCCCCAATACGGGTACCGTCCGCTACCTTGATGTGTCCCGTAACGCCTACCTGACCACCCAATTGGCAATTTTTGCCAATCTTGCTCGAGCCTGCCACACCCGACTGAGCTGCGATTACCGTATTAGCCCCTACCTCCACATTGTGGCCGATCTGGATCAGGTTATCTAATTTTACCCCCGTATGAATAAGGGTTGATCCCATGGTAGCCCGATCAATAACCGTATTGGCCCCAATCTCCGTATGGTCTTCTACCACTACATTACCGATTTGGGGTATTTTTTTGTACAATCCATCGGGCGTCGGCGCAAAGCCAAAACCATCAGAACCTATCACCGCACCGGCATGGATCACGCAATCGGATCCAATCACACAGCCCGGATAAATCGTTACACCCGGATAAATGATGGTATTCGTTCCTATTTTTACCTGCTCTCCCAAATATACCCGAGTATAAATCTGTACCCGATCCCCCACTTCACACCCTTTGCCAATATGGGCAAAGGGCCCAACATAAACACCCTTTCCCAATTTGGCCGTCCAAGACACCTTAGCCCTAAACGAACGACCTCTCTTATTCTTGGTTTTTAAAGTGTTAAACAACTCCAAAAGAATAGTAATTGCCTGATAGGCATCTTCTACCACAATCAGCACCGGCGCGACGGGTTCTCTGGGTACAAATTTTTGGCTGATAAGCACCACGTCTGCTTTATTTGTATACAAATAATGTTCATATTTAGGATTGGCTAAAAAGCATATTTGCTTGGCTTTAGCCTGCTCAATTCTGGCCACGCTCGAAACTTCTGTATCGGGATTACCGATCACGTTTCCGCCCAAATATTCGGCGATGATTTTTGCAGAAAGATTCATATCAATAGGAAGGTTTGAAGACGTAAAGGTAAAAAAAATCTAAAATATTTGTATAATGCCGTGCATTTTGTACCTTTGCACCGTTAAACCGGGAAAGAAGCGCAAGGGGACATCAGTCCCCTTGTTTTTTGGCCGGTCAAAATTACACATACGCTATTGAAACATTGATATATAAATTATTATGGAAGGCTTGAATTTAATAAGCACATTTGCCGAGTTTAAGGAACTCAAAAATATCGACCGTCCCACCATGATAGGCGTATTGGAAGATATTTTTCGCAGTCAGTTGATTAAGATGTACGGATCGGCTGATAATTTTGACATTATCATCAATATCGACAAAGGAGACTTTGAGATATGGCGCAACCGGTTAGTAGTTGAAGTAGTCGATGACCCCACTACTCAAATTGCTTTGGCCGAAGTTTCTCAACTTGACGACTCCTACGAAGCAGGCGAAGAGTATACCGAAGAGCTTAAATTGTCTTCTTTTGGACGCCGCGGGATTTTGACCCTCCGCCAAAACTTAGCCGGACGGATTATGGACATAGAAAAGGCTAACCTCTATAACAAATACCATGAACGGGTAGGAGAAGTGTTGGTGGGAGAGGTTTATCAAGTGTGGAAAAAGGAGATATTGGTATTGGACGAGGATGGAAACGAACTGATACTTCCCAAGAACGAACAGATTCCTTCTGATTTTTTCCGCAAAGGCGATACGGTTCGCGCCGTTATTGCCAAGGTTGAGATGCGCAACAATACCCCTCTGATCACCCTTTCCCGTACTTCGCCCCTCTTTTTGGAACGCCTGTTTGAACAGGAGGTGCCGGAAATCTTTGATGGCCTTATCACCATTAAACGGATTGTCCGCATGCCGGGAGAACGCGCCAAAGTGGCGGTAGAATCGTACGACGACCGAATTGATCCGGTAGGCGCTTGCGTAGGGGTAAAAGGATCTCGTATTCACGGTATTGTTCGCGAATTACGGAACGAAAACATAGATATTATCAACTGGACCAACAATCCACAGTTACTCATCCAGCGGGCGCTCGCTCCCGCCAAAGTCTCCTCCATCAAAATCGATGAAGAATCCAAGCGGGTAGGGGTGTACCTCAAACCCGGAGAGGTATCGTTAGCCATTGGCAAAGGAGGCAGTAACATTAAATTGGCCGGTATGTTGGTCGGATACGAAATCGACGTATTCCGCGAAATCGAAGAGGACGAAGAAGATGTACTGCTCGACGAATTTGGCGACGAAATCGAAAGCTGGATTATTGAAGCGCTTAAACAGATGGGCTGCGATACGGCCAAGAGCGTTCTGGCCATTCCCATTTTGGAAATTGTAAAGCGCGCCGACTTGGAAGAAGAAACCGTGACCGAAGTGATACGCATACTGAAATCGGAATTTGAATAATCTATATGACAGCAAACGAAACAATTCGCGTAGGCAAAGTGGTTAAGGAGCTTAACATTGGGGTAGGCACATTGGTCGATTTTTTGAAAAAGAAAGGTATTGAGGTGGACCCTTCTCCCAACAGTAAACTCTCGCCCGAAGCCTATCTATTGGCTCAAAAGGAGTTCGACAAAGAACATCTAATCAAGGAGCAGTCTAAAAAAATTGTCTTTAAAGTAGTGGAATCGCCTCGCGAAGAAGCCATCATAGAAACTCCGGCAGTCAAAGAACCGGAGCCCACGGCAGCGTCCGAACCTGAGTTTGTTGTCCCTCCCACGCTTCCTGACCCTCCTCCAGTTTCTCAAGAGCTCCCCGCCCTGCCCCCAATAGAAGAAAAAACAGTCGGACCCAAAGTTGTGGGAAAAATCGACCTCACTCCTAAACCCAAAAAGAAGAGCAGATCCAAAGGGACTCCGCCCCAAAAGCAGGGAGAAACAGCGCATCGGGATAAACCTAAACCTCAACCTCAACAACCTAAAGCCGAAATCCCCGTAAAAAAGATTGTATCAGCACCTGAACATATAGAAACCAAAGTTCAAAAACTTTCCGGTCCCACCATAACAGGAAATATTGATTTGTCTCAATTTGAGAAGAAGAAAACGCTACCTGAGCCAACGCCGGATCGCCACAAGAAAGGCAAGCGCGAGCGGATCCACAAAGGACAGCGCGAGAAAGTGGACGTAGCCAAGATGGCTGCCAAGAGCCGGTTAGCAGGAGAAAGTAAAACATCTGCCCAAAAAGGAAAGGAACGGTTTAAACCTGTCCGAAACGAGGTGGACGAAGATGCGGTACAAAAACAGATTAAAGAGACCTACGCCCGCATGGTCGAAGGGAAAGGGAAGACAAAAGGATCCAAATACCGCCGCGAAAAACGCGACATAATGAGCCAACGCCTGCACGAAGAGCAGGAGCGTCAGGAACGCCAAAGCAATATTTTGGAAGTGACGGAATTTGTGACCGTCAACGAACTGGCCACTCTGATGCAAATCCCCGTAGTAAAGGTTATTGAAGCGTGTATGAATTTGGGCCTGATGGTATCTATCAACCAGCGCCTCGACGCCGAAGCGATGGTATTGGTGGCCGAAGAGTTTGGCTTTGAAGTAAAATTTGTAAGCGTGGAGATACAGGATGCCGTTGAGCAGGAAGAGGACATAGAAGAAGACCTCCTGCCCCGCTCCCCCATTGTTACGGTTATGGGACACGTAGACCATGGAAAAACCTCTTTGCTCGACTACATCCGCAAATCCAACGTAATCGCGGGAGAAGCAGGAGGAATTACCCAACATATTGGAGCCTATAACGTCCTCCTGCCCGACGGCCGTCAAATCACTTTTTTAGATACTCCCGGACACGAAGCATTTACCGCCATGCGTGCTCGGGGCGCCAAGGTTACAGACTTGGCCATCATTATTGT
>WRJW01000193.1 GCA_009778375.1 Bacteroidota bacterium | reverse complement strand
ACTGCATATCCTGATCTGTTTGGGTTTTTGTTTTTGCAGGGTGTCCATCAGTTTGACCAAGGTTTCTCCGGTGTCGATAATGTCCTCTACAATGACCACCGTGCGTCCTTCTATGGGGGTATGCACGCCTATAACCTCTTGGACTTTGCCGGTAGATTGGGTTCCCCGGTAGGAGGTCAGTTTAATAAAAGACAACTCCAGGCCAAAGTCCATCTTGCGCACCAAATCGGCGGTGAACATAAAGGCTCCGTTGAGTACGCTTAAAAAGAGGGGCAACTCCTCCTCTTTGAGTTCCCTGTTCATCTGATCCGCCAAGGCGTCTATGGCCTTATGTATTTGATGGGCGGGGATAAAAGGTTTAAAGTTTTTGTCGTGAAGGCGTATGGAGTCCATGTAAAAAATATAAAAATAACGGGCAAAATTAGCGAAAAAATTTAGAATTGAATATTTTTTCACTTACCGCACGCTTTACTTGATTTTGTCCTGTTTTTTTCTATTATATTTGCGGTATCAAACGTTCAAACCAAAATCATTATGTCGATCATAGAGCAGCAGCGGTTAAAAGAGAAGTATTATGGCGATGCGATTCGGTATATCAACAATGCTAAGGATTGCCTGAAAAAGGCTCAAAAAGAGGGGATGTATTACCAAGACCAAAAGTATGTCCGAATGGCGTGCGGAACGGCATACAGCGGTATGTTGGTGGCTTTGGATGGTTTTCTTCAACTCAAAGATATAAAACCCAAAGGAAAAGAGCGGAAGTCGATTGAATACTATCAGGAACATATTGCTATGTTAGATAGAAAAATGTTACAAACACTTAATGCGGCCTATCATGTTCTCCACTTGTCGGGGTATTACGATGGGATAACCAGTGTGCCTGTTGTTAAAACAGGTTTTGACGAAGCGTGTAAAATCATCCAAAAGATAAAACCTGACGTTAATTAAATCATTATGGATAAAAAGCCAACAGTAGCCATCGTAATGGGCAGCACTTCGGACCTGCCTGTAATGAAAGAGGCGGCTGCTTTCTTAAAAAGTATGGAGGTTCCCTTTGAGTTGCAAGCCCTCTCCGCCCACCGCGTACCCGAAGAGGTACTCCGTTTTGCTAAAGAGGCGGCAGGACGCGGGATCAAAGTCATTATTGCCGGAGCCGGAGGGGCTGCCCACCTGCCCGGAGTGATCGCCGCCATGACCCCCCTGCCGGTAATTGGCGTTCCGATTAAATCCGCCAACTCCATAGACGGATGGGATTCGGTATTGTCTATCCTGCAGATGCCGTCGGGCATTCCGGTGGCCACCGTAGCCCTGAACGGAGCCAAAAATGCAGGTATTTTGGCCCTACAGATTTTAGCGCTTTGCGATACTGCGCTGACGGATAAACTCTGCGCCTTTAAAAAAGATTTGGCCAATAAGGTATTACAAGCCAACGAAGCATTAAAAAATACAGAAATATAAACATTTTTAGGGAAGCGGGTGGCGGACTGAGGTAGCGCAAGTAGAGACTTAGGCTCGATTAACAGTAGCCGAATCCGGTGGCCGACGACCGAACGATTAATACATTAAATAGTAGAAGGAATGAGGCGATGGATATGGACGCTCGGCCTGACGGCGGCGGGCGTGTGGTGCGCAGAGGCGTTGATGGCGCAGGAGAAAAACGTGCGGCAAAAAGATACCATAACTTCTAAGATAGAAGAATTTGCGGATCTGTATGGAGAACTGATGTTCTACAGCGAGGAGTATGGCCCCCTGTTTTCGTGGGAAGAACTGAATATGCTCCCTGCGTATGATTCTACAGCAGACTCGTGGCTGCGCCCCTACGTGCGGCTGTGGAGGCCGGGGCAGGCGGATCCTTTTAAATTGGGCGAATTGTTGCGCAGGGGGCGGCAGTTGGTTTTATTCAGAGCAAAAGGCAAATCGGGGGAGTCGTGGAATCCCAACGCCACCCTGTTTTACCGATTCAGCGCTGCCAACAGGCTGCAATGGGGCATTACCTTAGACCACGATGCCGGAGAGCCGCTGTTTGATAAGGGAATTTGGATCGACTTTGTATCTTTTCACCTGCAACTTAGCCGAATCGGATCTTGGAAACGCATAGTGGCGGGCGACTATACGGTACGTTTTGGTCAGGGTTTGGTGGCATGGAACGGGTTTTCCATGAGCGGTCTGGGTCCGGTGCAAAGCCTGCGGCGGAGCGAGATGGGCCTTACGGCCTATACGGGAAGTAACGAAGATATCTTTTTCAGGGGCTTGGGGGCGACTTACGAGCGGGGGAGGATGCAGGCAACCCTGTTTGGTTCGGCTAAAAAAGTAGACGCCAGGATTACTTCTGATGGGTTTACATCGCTGTTACATACCGGATTGCATCGGACGGCTACAGAGTTGGAAAGGCGGCATAATCTCAGCGAAGCCATTGCCGGAGTCAATATATCCCTGCGCGGAGATTGGATAAAAATAGGAGGTACGGCGTTAGGTTATGCCTACGACCATAGAAACGCCGCTACCCTGAGGCCCGACAACCGGTACCAATCCCGCAGACTCCCTTTTGGGAGTGCAAGCATAGATGGTTTGGCGGTGTGGGGGGATTGGCGTCTTTTTGGGGAGTGGGCGGTGGATGGCCGCGCCCAAATGGCCGGCCTGTTTGGAGTATTATGGGACGGGGGAGACGGTTTGGAAGCGGGGATTTTGTACCGGAATTACGGAAAGGGGTATACAGCGCCCTTTTCAGGGGCCTATTCTCGTAATAGTAAGGCTTTTAACGAACATGCCATTACCGGAAGTTTTGAGTACGCATGGAGGCGTTGGCGGTTGTTGTTTTCGGGGGAGTGGTGCTATTTTCCCTGGTTGAGGTATAATGTTGCTTCCTCCTCTCACGCGCGCTCCGCTATGATGCAAATAGACAGAAACATCGGACGCAACACTTTGTGCTATGCAAAGATTGACTATAAACACTCCGAAACGGGAAGCCGCCTGCCTTTGACGCGCAACGACCGTTACGGCTTTAGGCTCCACGCCCAGTATGGAAGCGGAGGGGCATGGCTCTTTTCCCACAGATTGGAGTACTGTTTACTTCAAAGTTCCGGCCCCAATCCTCTATCCGGAGGAGCGGCGCTGTTGTCGGATGTGGTGTATACGCCTCCATCATTGGCGTTAAGCGGGAGTGGCCGTATGGCTATCTTTCGAACCAAAGATTGGGCCACCCGCATTTATGCCTACGAGCGGGACGCCATGCAGGGATTCTCTTTCCCTCCCCTCTATGGGTACGGGGTGCGGGGCTACCTTAACCTCCGCTACACCTTGAACCGCAACTTGGATTTTTGGCTCCGGGGAGCGGCAACGCGCTATTTGTCGGCCAAACACCCTTCGGCCTCTGCCCCTGTCGGACGTTCTTTGTGGGAATTGGACGTCAAGTTTCAGTTTAGGGTTTCGTGGTAGGTATCTTGAGTCTTTTTCCGGCTAAAATTTTGGAATTTTTGTTGAGGCCGTTGAGTTCCATCAGGTCGTTGAGGCTGACTTTGTAGCTTTGGGCAATGCTCCATAAGCTCTCCCCTTTCTTTATGGTGTGCCATTGGTAAGCAGCGCTTTGAGTGGCGGCAGCGGATTTATTGTTGGCGGCGGCAGAGGCAGTGGACTGAGTGGAAGAAGCGGAAGTGGTAGCGGTGGCAGTACGGGCAGGGGCTTGTCCGGAATAAACCGTTAATTTTTGTCCGGGACGAATGATGTCGCTCTTGAGGTTGTTCCAGTATTTAAGGTCAGATACCTTAATGCGGTATCTTAGGGCAATGCCTCCCAACGTTTCTCCCGATCGTACCGTGTGCACCGATTGGCTGCGGTTGGCAGAAGAAGAGGAGGTATTTTGGGCCAACAATACGGGATTAAAATAAATGCTGTCTTTGTAGGTGTAAATTTCTTTTTCCTTTTCAACAAAGAGGGGAGTGAATTGATGCGGGAGACGTAAAACATAGGGCTTGCCCGGAATAACATCTCTAAGATATTGTGAATTAAGGTCTCTAAGCTCGTCAATGGAGATCCCGATACAATCAGAAATTTGGGCAAAGTGGATTTGCTGTTTTACCTGCAACGTGTCTAAATGTGCAGGCATTTCTATGCGCAGTGGTTTGATGCCATGTTCTTTGTAGTAGGTCAAAGTGTACAATGCTGCCACAAAGGCGGGTACGTAGCCACGGGTTTCTTTAGGAAGATAGGGATATACATTCCAAAACTCCCGAGAGTTGGCCCGACGTATGGCTTTGTTTACATTTCCCGGTCCGCAATTATAAGAGGCAATGGCCAAAGGCCAATCTCCAAACATGGTATAGGCGTCTTTGAGGTATCTGGCCGCAGCGTGGCCCGAAGTTATGGGGTCGTAACGCTCGTCTACATACGAGTCAATCTTGAGGCCGTACTGCTTGCCGGTCACAAGCATAAATTGCCACATGCCCCTTGCTTTGGCTCGGGATACTGCTGTGGGATTTAACGCCGATTCGATGACAGCCATGGCTTTGAGTTCCAAAGGCAAATCGTTTTGGTCAAAGATCTCTTCGAAAATGGGCATATAGTAAGAGGCCAATCCCAAAATGGTAGCTATTTTTTCGGGCATTTTTTGGGTGTAATACACAATAGAATTCCGTACCGTAGGATTATAAGGAAGGGTAATGACGGAGTTGAGGGCTTTAAGACGACTGATGTAGACCGAATCGGGCAAATCCGCTACTACGTTGATGCTGTCGATATCAAGGAAATCATCTTCTTGATTGTTGAGATGCAGAGAACGCTGCAGGTAAAATAAAGAGAGCAGGCTGTCTGTATTGACGGGCATCTCAATTTCGTCCATAAAATCTCTATAATCTGTATAAAGATTCCCGTAATTAAGGGTATCGTTGGCGGTAATGGTGTCGGAAAGGGCAATGCTGTTTTGGTCGAGCTGGAGTTTTAAATCGGCGTTTTCCTGTCGTAATGAGAGGATTTCTTTAATCAGCTGCTGACGGGTGCCGCTAACGGAATTTTGGGCATATAAAGATACAAAAGGAGTGAGAAAGAAAGAGAGAAACAGGGCTTTTTTCATCGAATTGATTTTAAAAAATAGACTTATTTTGTTGATAAAGTTAAAAATGGAGGCTCATGGTGAGGCCTACGGAAAGAGGAGGAGCGGCTGAGGCATAACGGATGGGCAGGGGTTCGATAAAACCGGGCCGTACGTGAAGGCTCAGATCGTCGCTGACGTCAAAATCCTGAAGGTAGGCAAAAACATTGGCATCGATAATATTAAGTGCATACACCACAATAGTCCCAAGGATGCAGTAATCGCGGTAGCGCCGGTAGGTGTCGCGGTACCACTTCAGGTTTTGGGGCGTTTGTCTGCCCACGTATTCCGAAGGGCTTTTTTGGGAATCGATATAATCATTTTTATATTTGATGTAAAGCGTATTGTTGAACTGGACAAAATAGCCTAAGGCCATGATTCCTCCGCAGTAGATGGGAATCCTCCAATAATCCCCGTTATAGGCCTGGCCCAGACCGGGAAGGAGGGCAGAATAGAGAGCCGCCCTACCGGGCAAGGCGGTCGCATGGGATTTATAGTTGATGACTCCATCCATTAAGGCGCCCCAATAAGATAAAGCGGCGCCTGCATACCACCAATCACGGTTGCGGGCATACTGATCCGCTCCGGTATTTAAATATTTAAGGTTGTTTTGATAACCCATATACAGACCTGTTCCAACCGCGCCAATCACGATGGGTACTTTCCAGAACTGCCGGTTATACAGTTGGCTGTAGCCCGGCAAGAGCAGGGATGCGCTAAACATCCTGCCGATGGGCAGGGTATCTTTTCGGACTCTTCCTGTTCCTGTAGAGTCCCTGACCGTAACTAAGGAGGTAAAGTAGGTTTTGGTTTTAAAGGAAGGAGCCACAGAAACCGACTGTCCGGTGGTGTCTGTACGTTGAGAAGGAGGGGCGCTTAGACCGGATCCGCTGTTCAATCCAAATTGCGCATACAAAGGAAATGCGCACAGTATACATAATATGATGGAACAGAGGTGTCTGTGCACGGTTTATGGTTTGATGGACTCCAATGTACGCAGAAAATGCTCTACCTGTCGGTCATTAGCAATATGAATGGTCAGGGTGCCGCTCCCCTGAGGCGTACGTTTTACGCTGATTTTGTTGTTAAAGTGCTGTCCGATTAATTCAATAAGATTGAAATAGGATTCGGGCAATTCGTCGGTTTCTTTGCGCGTAGGCTTGGGCTTTTTTTCGGTTTGCGCCAGGGCCTCTATCTGGCGTACAGAAAGACCCTTTCTGAGGATTTGGTCGGCCAAATCCAACTGACGCTTGGGATCTTCTACGGCCAATAAGGCGCGGGCATGCCCCATGGTCATAAAATCTTGTCGAAGCGCTAATTGAATCTCCGGCGGCAATTTGAGCAGACGGAGGTAGTTGGTGATGGTAGCTCGATTTTTGCCCACCCGTTCTGCCATGGCTTCCTGAGTGAGGTTGCATTCCTCTATCAGGCGTTGAAAACTTAAAGATATTTCCATGGCATTTAAGTCTTTGCGTTGGATGTTTTCCACCAAAGATAATTCGAGCATGGCCTGATCGTTGGCTTGACGAACGTATGCAGGGAGTTGGGTCAAACCGGCCGCCCGAGCCGCCCTTAATCGCCTTTCTCCACTGATGAGCTGATATTTTCCTGATTCAATAAGCCTTACGGTGATGGGCTGAATCAGTCCGTAGGTGCGTATGGAATCGGCGAGTTGCGCAATTTCTGCCTCGTCAAAGTCTTTGCGGGGTTGAAAAGGATTCACTTCGATTTGGGATAGTGCAACGGCGCTGAGTCCCTCGGTTTCAGGGGAGGTGGAGTGGCTTCTTGCCGATAAGGAAGCCCTGGTGTCGGCGTCCGGAATCAACGCGCTGAGCCCTCTGCCCAATCCATGTTGTTGTTTTGCCATGGTTTCCTGATATTATAATGGTTAAGTGGTTTTTCTGATAATCTCTTTAGCTAAGCTGAGGTGGTTGTTGGTTCCCATAGAGGCGGCGTCGTATAAAATAACCGGTTTGCCGTAGGAGGGAGATTCGCTAAGGCGAACATTTCTTTGGATAACGGTCTGGAATACCATATCTCCAAAATGCTGACGCACTTCTTCTACCACCTGATTGGCCAAACGCAGTCGGGCATCGTACATGGTTAAAAGAAAGCCTTCTATTTCTAAGGTCGGATTTAACTTCACCTGAATAATCCTAATAGTATTGAGTAATTTACCCAAACCTTCCAGTGCAAAAAATTCGCATTGAACGGGAATAATCACCGAATGGGCTGCAGTAAGCGCATTTACCGTAATCAGTCCTAAAGAGGGGGCACAGTCGATAAGAATATAGTCGTAATCGTTGGATACTTCTGCAAGACGTTGTTTTAAAATACTTTCTCTTTGGGGAAGGTTCAGCAAATCGACCTCGGATCCCACTAAGTCAACATGAGAAGATACCAATTTAAGCCCTTCTATGGCGGTGTCGCAAAGGACCTGATTAATGGTCGCATTGCCTATAAGACATTCGTACAAACTGTTAGACAATGAATTGGAATCAATGTTCAATCCCGATGTAGAATTGGCCTGAGGGTCTGCATCAACCAACAATACTTTTTTTTCCATAACCGCCAATGATGCTGCTAAATTGATGGCGGTGGTGGTCTTTCCCACCCCTCCCTTTTGATTGGCAATCGCAATTATTTTCCCCATGATGCACGCTATTGGTTATCGGGACAAAAGTACGAAATCTTTTCTACTTAGCGGTATTTTATTATTTTTACGGCCTAATTTATAGGCACAATATGGTACAACAGCTTGCGTGGATGGTGATTGTAAATCCTAAAGCAGGTCGGGGGCGAGGTTTGACCGACTGGCCCGTGATTTCGAATCAGATGAATCGAGCCGGGATTGTGTTTACCTGCGTTTTTACCGAGCATAAATATCATGCTGTAGAGCTTACAGTTAAGGCTTTACGTGATGGATACCGTCGTTTGGTGGCCGTTGGCGGAGACGGCACGGTGCATGAAGTAGTAAACGGCATTTTTCATCAAAAAGAGATACCTCCTTCGGAAGTTACGTTGTCTGTAATTCCTACCGGAACCGGCAACGACTGGGTGCGGATGTTTGGGATTCCCCATACCTACAGCGATGCGGTTCAGGCGATGGTCGAATACCGAACGGTCTTGCAGGACGTAGGGCGCGTTTCTTTTGTAGAAACACGGATTCCCCATATCCGTTATATGGCCAATGTGGCCGGATTAGGCTTTGACGCACGGGTAAACCGTATTTATAACCGGTTAAGGGATGAAGGGCGTAAAGGGAGGTGGCTCTACCTGATCAGCACATTCAGGGTTTTGATGGGGTACAGGGCTACGCGGTTTAAAGTAGAAGTAGACGGGAAACCCTTTTTTGATGGTAAAATATTTTCGGCTACCGTGGGTATTGGCAAGTATAACGGAGGGGGCATGATTCAAATGCCCTACGCCGAAGTAAACGACGGCCTCTTAGATATGACCCTGATCCGCAAGGCCGGAAAGATATGGATGATGCGCAATTTTAAGCATTTGTTTGACGGTCAAATCTATCAGTATCCCAAAGTGCTGCATACTCAGGGGCGGGTGATCCGCATTGAAACCTACCCCTCCGGTCCAATTGAAATAGACGGAGAAGCATTAGGCTACGCTCCTTTCAGTTTTGAGACCTTGCCACAAAGCCTCAAGGTTGTAGTGGGGAGAAAGTATAAGGTATGAATCATTTTAACGATTTGCGCCCTCCTACTAACACACTCCCAAAATAATAGAAGCGCTAATATCTAACTGCTGGCACATTTTTCTTGCAACAGGCAATGTGGGTTCAGATTTTCCTGTAATATACTCGCTAATCCTTGATGGGCTAACCATTAAAATTTTTGCTAATGAATTTTGAGTAAGCCCTTTCTCATACATCCTTAGCTTCAAAATTTCTGGCAGTGTGGGAGGGTTGATTGGGTAATGTTCCTCCTCATAATCTTCTGCTAAACCGCCCAATAAATCAAGTTCTGCTAAGAGATGTTCAGGGGTGGGTTCTTCGTTAGAAGTAAGATGGAGTATTTCTTCAATACGTTGAGTTATCAAATTGTATTGTTTTTCATTTTGTATTGTTATCATAATTATCTCCTTATTCTATATGTTTTTACTATCTATTTTGTTATATTCGCTGTGTGTGCCAATAAACCTGATATAAATCTGTTGAACCTCAAAAAATATCATGGCCACAATGCGGAAATTATTGCCTCCAACATTAAATACATAACGCTTATTTCCAATATAATCCACAGAATTAAATGTCTTCTTAATATCATTAATGTTTGTCCAAGCATTTTCCTTTGCTTTTATGTGCCATTCAATAAAAGACGCAGAAGCCTCCGGATGCTTCCTTATAAAATCTCTTATGGTGCGAAATGCAATAATTCTCATGGCTGCAAAATGTTTACAAAGGTAAAAAGAATAGTTCTGTTTTCCAAAAAATATTTTTAAAATTCAAAATAATGGGCAATCACCATTGAACAATGTGGTCGGCCTGTGCGGTAAGCTGTTCGTTGTGGGTTACCATAATGCAGATTCGCTTATGCTTTTCTTGATCTATAAGATCCCACACAAACCTCACCGCCGCTTTATCCATATTGTTGGTAGGTTCGTCGAGCAGCAATATTTGCGGATTTCCAAACAAAGCACGGCACAGGCCCACTAATTGGCGCTGTCCGCCGGAGAGGTTTATTCCGTCTTCGCCTACACGTGTTAATGGCCCTAACGGCAGATTGTTGAAATATGTGAGAATACCTAATTCGTTACAAAACAATAAGCAGCGATTTAGCGTTTCTTCGTCATCAGTCAAACAGATGTTTTCTAACAGGGTGGCATTGAACAGTTTTATGTGCTGGGGCATGATGCCTGTCAGGGATCGCCAATCGTGCACAGAATACTCTTTCCAACACTTTCCGTCTACCGTTAATGTGCCCGATTCCGGTTCATAAAAACGCTGGATAATATGCAATAAGGTACTTTTACCTGATCCAATCTCGCCCAAAATAGCGGTAAGTTTCCCCTTTTTAGCCGAAAAACTGATGTTATTGAGCAGTAACGGCCTTCCTGGGTATCTAAAACGGACATCCTCGATGTTAAGCGTGTCTACCTCCTCTTTAACAGAATTTGAAGCAGCGTCGTCTGACTCCTGATTCAAACCGATAAACTCATATAGCCGGTCGTAGGCTACTTTGGCCTCTTGAAGCGTAATATATGCTCCGGAGAGCGAGGCCGAGGAGGAGATCACCGATCCGGCCAGCGAAAGAACAGCGACCAAAGCGCCTAAACTTAGCACATTGTTTAATACGGCTAATGAGCTCAATGCAATCATCCCAATAATAGTTACTGTTCCAATATTTTGTATCTTTATTCCCACCTTGTTTCCCAATATGGCCAAATCATAAACCGAGGTTTGAAAGGCGGCGTAAACCTCTTTGGTATGCCGGCTAAAAAACGCCTCTTTGTTGTGCCCTTTAATTACATCTGCACCTTGTACCGTATCAAAGAAATTACTCTCGGC
>WRJW01000192.1 GCA_009778375.1 Bacteroidota bacterium | reverse complement strand
ACCTGACCGCAGGCATACACTAAAGTATCGGCGGTAATCAGCAATTCATCCTGGGCCAACGGCCGCGGAAAAGCCAACGATTTTTGCTTGGCTAAAGATTCGGGAACGGCTTCGGGAGGCAACAGGGGGTCAATATGCTCTTCTACCTCAGGGTTGTATTCTACGGTAAAGGGAATATCCAATCCCTTTAACAACTCCTGCCTTCTGGGGGAGGCAGAACCTAAGATAATCTTCATGCCGAATACCATTTCTCCTGCAGGCGCAGCGTTTGTTCTACCACATCCCGGACACACCCTTTGCCTCCGGCATAGAGCGATATGTATTGCGCCGCTTTTTGTACTTCGGGTACAGCGTCGGCGGGGCAGCAGGGGAGGCCGCATACGCGCATCACCTCTATATCCGGAATGTCGTCGCCCATAAAAAGAACGTGATGGGGATCCAAATGGTATTTGGCACAAAAATGATCAAAATACTCCATTTTGGTATGGGCGCCCATATAGACGTCAGAAACACCCAACATATCAAAACGTTTGGTAATGGTAGGCGAGGTTCCTCCGGTAATAATTCCCACACGATAACCAAGTGTTACGGCGCAACGGACGGCGTAGCCGTCTTTGGCGTGGTGCGCTCTTAGCAGATCGCCGCTCTCGGTAACCAAGACGGTTCCGTCTGTAAATACTCCGTCTACGTCAAAGACAAAGGCTTTGATTTGGTGAAGTTTGGTTTTGTAGTTAGGCATGAATGTATAAAACAGGCCCGTTCCCGATTCTGGGATTGAGCATTAAATATGTAAAATTCAGCGGAATATGCAAAAGACTCATCTCTTTGGGCGTCGATGAGCAATAAATAACCCATAATGATATGTCCGGCCATCTCTACCAAACGGCGGGCATGAAAATCGAGGCAATCCGATTCTATACCCTGCATCAGGCTCAAGGTCTGTTCGTATTCGTCGGTCATTTGTAGAAGAAGTTGTTTAAGAGGCTCATATTCAGATTGTACAGGATTATTTTGATATTCCTTGATTTGAGATAGAAAAATACCGTTTATCACCCCTTTGACGGCAGCTACCACCTGCAACTGCGAAGTCCCTTCGTAAATAGTGGTAATCCGTGCGTCCCGGAATAGGCGCTCTATGGGATAATCTTTCATAAATCCCGAACCGCCGTGCACCTGAAGTCCGTCGTAGGCGTTCTGATTGGCGTATTCTCCGGCCATAAACTTGAGCAGAGGCGTATAACAATCAATAAGACGCTGGTATTGTTTTAGATGTGTAAGTTTGTACATATCTGTAAAGCGCGCGGTTTCGTAGAGTAAGGCGCGGGATGCCTGCAATTTGGCCTTAATTGTATCCAACATCTCTGCTACGGCGGGAAAGTAAAGAACCGGTTTACCAAACTGCTTCCGCTCCTGCGCAAATTTGAGGGCTTCGCGGTAGGCGGCCTCCGAAATTCCCACCGATTGCGCGCCTACTCCCAAACGCGCCCCATTCATGAGCGACATGGTATATTTGATCAGGCCAAGTTTGCGTTCGCCGATCAATTTGGCGGGGGCGTTGGAAAAGGTTAATTCACAGGTAGGAGAGGATTTTATGCCCAATTTATTTTCGATACGACGTACCCGTACCCCTCCCCAAGCCTGATCGTGCACAAAATAGGAGAGGCCTCGGCCATCTGCACTCCCCTCTTCGGAACGGGCCAGTATCAATTGAATTTGAGCATCTCCGTTGGTAATAAATCGTTTAACCCCGTTAAGCAGCCAAAAGCCGGTAGATTCGTCCCAGGTCGCTTTGAGCATTACGGCTTGCAAATCGCTGCCGGCATCGGGTTCTGTAAGGTCCATGGAGCAGGTAGCTCCTCGGGATATACGGGGTAAAAATTCCTGTTTGAGTTCTTCGGATCCAAATTCACGAATGGTTTCGGCACAATCCTGCAATCCCCATATATTGGAAAAACCGGCGTCTGCACGGGCTACGATTTCGGCAGCCATAACATAAGGCACCATCGGAAAATTAAGGCCATTGTATTCGTGCGGAAGGGCCATTCCGTAGAGACCGGCCTGAGTAAGTATGCGGTGGTTTTCGGCGGTGGCGCGGGCGTAGGATACGCGGCCGTTATGGAGGGCAGGTCCCTCGTGGTCTGCTTCTTCTGCTGATGGCGCAATAGTATTGGCCGAAATATCCCCCACAATTTCCAACACCAGATCGTAATTCTCCAGCGCATCGGCGACATCGGCCTCTTTAAGGCCCACAATATGGTGCATCAGGGGATGACCAAATTGAAAAGCCAAATCGGGATTGTCTTTATAAAAATTATCCATATCTGTTCGTTTATCGGGTATTTTGTTTATAGGCCCGAATCATTTTGGGGATGACCTCATTCAGGTCTCCTTCGATCACATAATCGGCTATACGGTTGATGGGCGCCTTAGGATCGGTATTGATCGAAATAACCAAAGCAGATTGATCCATACCTGCCGTATGCTGGATTTGCCCCGATATACCGCAGGCAATATAGAGTTTAGGCCTTACCGTTACTCCGGTTTGTCCAATTTGTCGGGCAGGATCCGCAAAACCGGCATCGACTGCGGCGCGGGTAGCCCCTACTTCTGCGCCCAATACTTTGGCTAAATCAAATAAAAGGTCAAACTTTTCCTTGCTGCCTACCCCATATCCTCCTGCAACAATAATGGGAGCTCCTTTTATGTTAAGGGTACGCTCTTCAATATGGCGTTCAATAATAGATACCACAAAGTCGGTATCGCGGAGGTATTTGTTGGGATCCAATAGCGTTAACTTTCCTGCTACAGGCATCGGCAACGCCTCTTTTTTCATCACTCCTTCGCGGACGGTTGCCATCTGCGGACGATGATCGGGATTGACAATGGTGGCAATAATGTTTCCGCCAAAGGCGGGACGAATCTGATAGAGAAGGTTATGCGCTCCGATTTCCAAGGAGGTACAGTCGGCGGTAAGTCCGCTTTGGAGCGCCGACGAAATACGGGGAGCCAGGTCGCGACCTATAGAGGTAGCGCCAAATAGGGCTATTTGAGGTTGTTCTTCTCTAAAGAGGCCAATGGCGATAGCCGCATGAGGAAGGGTACGGTAGGGCGACAAGCGGAGGTCGTCAGCCATAAACGCACTATTGACGCCATAAGCATAAAGTTCCTCCTCCATGCCTTTAAGTTTAGAACCAATCAGCAAAGCATCTAACTTACAACCTAATTGGGAGGCTAAACTGCGCCCCTTGGTCAGCAACTCCAACGAAACATCGGCAATTTTGCCCTCTTCGTTCTCGCAATATACAATGATGTTGTGCATGATCTTATCCAATAGTGTGCTGATGAATTAGTTCCCTAAACAGATCAGTTATCTCTTCTTCCGAAGCCGAAAGTCGTTTGGTCTCCTTAACCTGAAATACAATGTTCTCTATTTTTTTGACCCGAGTGGGGGATCCGGTTAACCCATATTTCCCCTCATCGCCGCCTACATCGCCCACGCTCCATGGGAGAACCATGGCCTTTTTGTACTTTATCAGCCGTTGGGCGTGTCGGGGACGGCAGGGGGCGGCAGAACCGTGAACCGTAATTACTAAGGGGAGGGGAGAAGATACCAATTCAACGCCCTGTTCCAAACGGCGTTTGATAATTATGTGATCGTCTTTAAATCCCATAATCTCTTGGGCATAAGTAACCTGTGGCCAGTTCAATTTTGCTGCCACCTGAGGCCCCACTTGGGCGGTATCTCCGTCTATGGCCTGCCTGCCGGCCAACACCATGTCGGGTTGCATTTTGCGAATGGCCTGAGCCAAAGCGTAAGAAGTGGCTAAGGTATCGGCGCCTGCAAATTTGCGGTCGCTCAGCAATACCCCTCCGTCGGCGCCGCGGAATAATCCTTCACGGATAATCTCGGCAGCACGATCGGGGCCCATAGTCAAGAGCTCTACGGTAACGTTGGGGTATTGATCTTTGAGGCGCAGCGCCTGTTCCAGCGCATTCATGTCGTCGGGGTTAAAAATTGCCGGGAGGGCGGCGCGGTTTACCGTCCCGTCCTCCTTCATGGCATCTTTACCCACATTGCGCGTGTCCGGCACTTGTTTGGCCAGAACTACAATTTTGAGAAACATCAAGCCTGAGCAGCTCCTTTGCCGCCAAAATTCATGGGAATAGGGGGGACGCCCATATCATTGATTTTAATCGTCCCAAAATGGGCTTCGTAGCGATCTAAATTCTCTTTAAGCGCCGCACAAAAACGTTTGGCGTGTTCCGGCGTCATGATCATGCGACTTTGGACCTTTGGCTTTGGGATCCCGGGCATCATGCGCACAAAGTCGTAGATAAATTCGCTGGCAGAGTGGGTAATAATGGCTAAATTGACGTAAGAGCCCTGAGCGACCTCTTCGCTCAGATCGATGTTGATTTCTTGTTTTGCTTCCATGTGCATAGCTTTATGTTGAAGAATATTTAAGAAACAAAGGTAAGTAATTCCAAACATTTTCTTACATTCGTGCAAAAATTTAATCATGAGAAAAACTATTTTATTGATGATGGCTATGGCCGTTACGCTAACTGTTTTGGCGCAGATTAACACTGCAAAGCAGTGGGTAATGATGCCCGAAAAAACCTATGACTATATTGTGGGAGAAGCCTCCGGAGAGCGTGCTTTGCGTTCGATTATGGATATGGCCTCGTACGAAAGGAACCGCACCGATGAGGAGTACAAAGGAACCTTGCACGAAATATCCTACATCATGAAAATGGTAAAGGAATATGATTTAGACGATATTCGTTTAGAAAATGTAGCCAAAGCAGATACGTGGAACGGCCTGAACGGATCGTTGTGGGAAGTATCGCCTACGCTTCAAAAAATAGCCGATTACGATGAATTGGTGCCGATGCTTGCTTCCGGAAGTGAAAATACCGATATCGAAGCAGAGTTGGTATGGGTGGCGATGGAGGAGATGAGTAATCCCCGTGCCAACGATCGGGTAGCAGGCAAAATTCTCCTGACCGATGCTCCCATCAGCGCAGCTCATAGTTATGCGCAGGCAAATGGAGGTCTGGGCGTGGTGTCGTTCTATGCTCCCCGCCCGCTCTTTGATCCCATTCAGATTCCCAATTCGGGAATCGGGTCTCGAAGAGGAGCACCTGCAGTCAACGCACAAAAAACTTTATTCGGATTCAATATTACCCCGCGTCAGGGTTATGCACTCAGGGCACGACTGCTCTACGGAGACAAAATTAGGGTACAGGCAAAGGTGCAGGCAAACAGGGTACAGTTTGACATTCAGGCGCCTTATGCTTCGATCAGGGGAAGCGATCCTCAGGCAGGCTCTATCATTTTTTCGGCCCACCTTTTTGAAGGATACAACAAATTAGGCGCCAACGACGATGCATCGGGGTGTGCCGTTATTCTTGAGGTTGCCCGGACACTTAAAACTTTAATCGACAAAGGACTGATTGATCGTCCCAAACGCAGTATGCATTTTGTGTGGGGAGATGAGTTTAGCGCCACCGCACCTTGGGCTTCCAACAACAGGGCTATTACAGATAATGCTTTGTGTAATATTAATTTAGACATGGTTGGCATCAACCTGAAACACAATAATTCTTTTTACACCCTCCACCGTACTACGTATGGAAACCCTCATTACATTAATGATGTAGCCGAAAATTTCTTTATTTACATGAGCGAAACCAATCGTCACTCCATTTTGGCTCCGGCCAGAGGTACGGAATACACCAAACCTGTGGTAGCGCCCAGTGGTTCGGACGACTCCTTTGTGATTGCCATCAGCGAACACTACGGATCCTCAGACCACGAAGTCTTTAACGATTGGGGGATTCAAGTACCCGGAGTGATTATGATTACCTGGCCCGACCAATACTACCACACTTCGGAAGATCGTGTGGACAAATTGGATGCCACGCAACTTAAACGCGCCACCGTACTTGCCGCCGTTACTGCTTATACCATCGCCGTTGCCGACGAAGAGGGAGCGTTGCGCATTGGCGCAGAGGTAGTGGCCAATGCCAATAAACGGTTGGGGTTTTATCAAATAAAATATATTGATATGATTTCCAAGGCTCAAGATGTCGAAGCCGTCTTCCGTAATGCCGTTTTTGCCATTGAAGGACATGCAAAAAACGAAAAGAATACGCTGGCAACGATTCAGGAACTGGTACCTGGCAACCCCAAAATTGCCGATTACATCAAGAAAGGAGATGTTTCCATCGATAAAATTGTTGCAGGAATCGTCGAATCATTGAAATTTTATGCCGAAGGATGCACGGGAAAGGCCATAAAAATTACCTTATCAGCCGCTGAAATTGCCGCTTCTAAAACCTTTCCGGTGCAAACTTCCAAACCTAAGGAGATGCGTTATGGTGTGCTCAACAGGGCGCAGGAGTCGTTGAGTCCCGAAGAGCGGACAGCCCTTCGCAGTAACTTGGTTCAGCCGGCAGACATTGCCCGGATGACCAACAGCGGCCGCAACTCTGTGCTTGACATTCAAAAAATGATCCTGGCACAATACGATAAAGCACCGTCCATTGAAGAGATTAATGCCTTTCTCTTGCTACTGGCGCAGGAGGGGTATGTCCGAATTGTTAAAAAATAGTTTTTAATGGAGATCCCTGCACGATACAGCCCCGATTCCATAGAGGAGAAATGGTACGCCTATTGGCTCAAGCATCATTGTTTTCATTCTGTTCCGGATGAACGGGAACCTTACTCCTTAGTGATTCCTCCCCCCAACGTCACGGGCGTACTGCACATGGGACACATGCTCAACAATACCATTCAAGATGTGTTGGTGCGCCGCGCCCGTATGATGGGAAAGAATGCTTGCTGGGTGCCCGGGACCGACCATGCATCCATTGCCACAGAGGCAAAAGTAGTAGCCAAACTCAAAGAGAGGGGGATAGAAAAGAGCCAAATAAGTCGGGAGGAATTTCTCCAACATGCATGGGAGTGGAGAGATAAGCATGGAGGGATTATTCTGGAGCAGTTGAAAAAATTGGGCGCTTCCTGCGACTGGGCGCGCACCCGTTTTACCATGGATCCGGAGATGAGCAATGCCGTGGTGGATACCTTTGTGTATTTATATCACAAAGGCTTGATTTACAGAGGTGTACGGATGGTCAACTGGGATCCTGCCGGATGTACCGCCGTAAGCGACGAAGAGGTAATCCACAAAGAGGTCCATGAACAACTGTATTATATAAGGTATCATTTGTCGGACGGCGGTAAACCCTGCGACCAATACTTGACTGTAGCCACGACCCGCCCCGAAACGATTATGGCAGACGTGGCGCTCTGTGTCCATCCCCAAGACCCCAGGTATCGCTCTCTTGTCGGAAAAAAAGTATTGATTCCCTTGATCCATAAAGAAATCCCTATTATTCAAGATGAATATGTGAGTATGGAATTTGGTACCGGCTGTTTAAAAATTACCCCTGCCCACGACATCAACGATTATACCATAGGTCTGCGTCATCATCTCCCTGTGGTCGATATTTTGGATGAACGGGGGCATTTGACCTCAGCTGCGCAGATTTTGGTGGGAGTGGATCGCTTTGCGGCGCGTAAAAAAATTGCCCTCATGCTCCGTGAGGCGGGATTGATGGAGAAGGAGGAGGCTTATACTACGCAGATTGGTTTTTCGGAACGCACTAACGCCGTCATTGAACCCCGCCTCTCTATGCAGTGGTTTATGAAGATGGCAGATCCTGCTAAACAGGCGCTTGAATATGTAGAAACCAACCAGATACGGTTAATTCCCGAAAAATTCAAAAACACCTACCGCCACTGGATGGAAAACGTGCGTGACTGGTGCATCTCCCGTCAATTATGGTGGGGGCAACGCATTCCCGCCTGGTACCTCCCTTCGGGCGCCTTTGTGGTGGCCGTTGACGCCACTCAGGCCTTAGAATTAGCCCGAAAAATCGACCCGTCGGTACAGGCCGGGGAGATAATACAGGACGAGGATGTACTCGATACTTGGTTCTCTTCGTGGTTGTGGCCGGTAAGCGTCTTTGATCCTGCGATTCCAGGCCATCCTGAACGCAAGCCTAACCCAGATTTAGCCTACTATTACCCTACCAATGATTTGGTGACCGCTCCCGAAATCCTCTTTTTTTGGGTGGCGCGCATGATAATGGCAGGCCACGAGTTTTGCGGGAAACCTCCTTTTAAAAACGTATACCTTACCGGTATTGTACGCGATAAACAGGGACGCAAAATGTCCAAATCCTTAGGCAACTCTCCCGATCCCTTGGAGATGATAGCCCAAAACGGGGCGGACGGAGTGCGTATGGGGATGTTGTTGTGCAGCAACGCCGGAAACGATATTTTGTTTGACGAAAGCCAGGTAGAGCAGGGACGAAATTTCTGCAATAAAATTTGGAATGCATACCGGCTGACCCGGGGATGGCAGGTTGACGAAAAAGCGGAGCAAAGTTGTTGCTCCGCGCTGACTGTGCGCTGGTTCCAACAAAGGATGGCACAGGCGATCTCGCAAGTTGACGACCTCTTTGACAAATTCCGTTTGTCAGAGGCTTTAATGCTGGTATACAAACTCTTTTGGGACGATTTTTGCTCCTGGTATTTAGAGTGGGTAAAACCGCCTGCCGGAATGCCGATGGATGCGGCTACCTACTTAGCCACCAACACATTTTTAAACGACCTGCTGCTGTTGCTGCATCCTTTTATGCCTTTTATTACGGAAGAGTTATGGCAAAACATCGCCCCACGCAGAGAGGGCGAGACGATTATGTTTGCCCATTATCCAAAACCCAACCTCTTTGAAACCGATTCCCTTGCTGCAGTGGAAGAGGTAAAAGAGGTAATTGTGGCGATCCGCACCCTCAGGCAGCATAAAAAAATAGGTCAACGCATGACTCTGACCCTTTACGTGCACGGCCCATTCGATGTCTCATACACCCCTATGATTGCCAAGTTGGCGCATATTTCTGAAATAACAGCGGAAACTCCTCCAAATGGTTTGTCAGGCAGTTCATTCCGCGTGGGAACCTCCGATTTTTTTGTGCCGTTGGAGGTAGCGACAAATGTAGAAGCAGAGTGCCAAAAACTCAAAGACGAACTTGACTATTTGGTTCGGTTTGTGACCTCTGTGCAGCAAAAACTCTCCAACGCCGCCTTTATCCAAAACGCTCCGGCCAAAGTGGTGGAGTTGGAACACAAAAAGGAACGGGACGCCTTAGCTAAAATAGGTGTCATTCAAACTCAGCTTAAAAACTATGAAGCGTAGATCTGTTTTTGCATTCTGGCCGGCGGTAGTGGCGATTATGGCATTAAGTACCTGTACTCCGGTCAAAGATTTAGATGATGCAGCTTCTATCCGGGCTGTGCAGGTGACTGCGGTTTTTCCCCCCTCCGTGATAACGGGAATAGTCGAAATTGGCCCTGAGGAGGTGGTAATTCCGCTGATATATGGAAAATATCTTTTTCCCATTGCGTTCGACTTTGAGATTGCCACCAACCAAAAAATTGATAAAATAATTGGTTTGGGCCATAATCCTGTGGTTTTTAATTCCTTTGATGAAATCCACCGCATTGATTTGATTGCCTTGAGTGGTGTAGTACACAGTTATGTTTTTAAATTACAGGAAGTACCTCAAAACGACCGTGCCGATATCGAACAATTTGAAATCAAATCCTATACGCCCGACTCATTTTTGTTTACGCAAACTCCTTACCTTGACCTGATCAATGGATATGTAGATTTGTTCGGCGTCAGTGAAACCTTTCCCTTTACCATCTATCCCATAATTATCCCATCGGACGGTGCATTTTTGCCGAACAATGTTATGCCGGATCATTTTGCCTTTTCCTCTTACGATACCCAATGTACCGTTCAAGTCACTGCAGAGAGTGGTAAACAGCGTGTTTGGCAGATAAGGCTTAGGCAAACCCCAATCATCCATCCTAATGAGGCACCCAATGCAGACTGTAAAGCGCGTTTGTCGTTGAGCGCACAAAATATTGCAGTAACTATGCCGGAGGAGGTAAAATCGGTGGAAGTAGATACGGACCATACAACTATCAAACTGCTTATTAATTCCTCCGATTGGGACGCTGCTTGGGAAGGGCACCTTTCTGTTCAACTACAACCCTATACACAAATGGTTGGATACGATGCAGAAAAACCTTTTCTAATAGACGGGATGGGGATTCAAGAACGTTTTTATTTGATTGATATGCTGGAAGGGTATGGCGCTGAGTGGAAGATCGAGAGCGTCCCATGGATCAATCCGGATGCAGAAATAGAATCGTTTGAAATAATTAATTATGAATCAGATTTTTCTATTATGGAGTTGGGAACCCCTGAAATTTATCCTGCCCTGTCCATGATAGAAATACCTGTGGAAAAGGGGTTTGACTTTCCGCTTATCATTGATGCTTTTCGACTGCAGATTTCCA
>WRJW01000191.1 GCA_009778375.1 Bacteroidota bacterium | reverse complement strand
GTGGCTATAATACTCAAAAAAAGCAATATGGAGCCAATCAAAAGAATATTTTCGGCAGTAATATGCATAATCTCACAAAGATAATTAAAAAAATACAAAACATCTTAGACCATACTCAAAAAAAAGCTGTACCTTAGTCCATAATATTGAAACAAACAACCCAAATGAAAGAACTTAACTGTTTTATTCCTGCCGTTAGCGCTGAACAAGTTGCGGCTACCATCCAAGAACTTAAAACCTCTTCCTGTATTCATCAGATATACCTGCTTGTTCAGGAAGAGGGCGAATATGCAACGCCGGATTGTCCGCAGATTAAAATCGAAAGCCTCACCGCTCACCAAACCATCGCCAAAATCGCCGAACATTGCAACACCGAATTTGCCCTTATCTATACCAAATATACCACGCTCCATGTAGGCTATTTTGCGTTGGAGCGTTTTCTTGCCTTAGCTCGAGACACTCAGGCCGGCATGGTCTATGCTGACCATTATCAACTCATTGATGGAGTGCGCAGGGCAATGCCATTAATTGCCTGCCAGGAAGGGAGCCTTAGGGACGATTTTAACTTTGGCTCTCTGCTGCTCTACCGCAGCAGCGCCCTTAAAAGCGCCGTAGCCCAAACCGTCGGAAATTATCCTTTTGCCGGTTTGTACAACCTCCGTTTGGCCGTTTCGCGGATCGCTCCGCTTGTCCACATCAACGAATACCTCTATACAGAAGTTGAAACCGACACCCGTAAATCGGGTCAAAAACTCTTTGACTATGTAGATCCCAAAAACCGCGCCGTGCAAATAGATATGGAAAAAGCATGTACCGAGCACCTCAAGGCCGTAGGCGGTTATTTAGAACCGGTGTTTTCCCCGATTCGGTTTGACAAAACGGATTTTGCCTGCGAAGTTTCAGTCATCATTCCTGTTTATAACCGCATCAAAACCATCAAAGACGCCATTGAATCGGTATGGATGCAGCAAGCCGATTTTCCTTTTAACCTCATCATCATAGACAATCACTCCACCGACGGCACTACCGAGGCGATTGCCCAATACCAAAAAGACCCCCGCCTGATACACCTGATCCCCGACCGACACGACTTAGGCATCGGCGGCTGCTGGAACATGGGGGTACACCACCCCCAATGCGGCAAATTTGTGGTACAGTTAGACAGCGACGACGTTTATGCCGACGAAAATACCCTGACCAAAATGGTGAATGCCTTTTATGAGCAAAACTGCGCCATGGTGGTAGGCACCTACAGGATGACCAACTTTGAGATGGAAACCATTCCTCCGGGCATTATTGACCATAAAGAGTGGACGCCCGATAATGGAAGAAATAATGCTCTGCGCATCAATGGATTGGGAGCACCAAGGGCCTTTTACACTCCCCTGCTGCGCGAGATAAATTTGCCCAACACCAATTACGGCGAAGATTACGCCTTGGGATTGCGGTTTTCGCGTCATTACCAAATCGGCAGGGTTTACGACGTGGTATACTGTTGCCGCCGCTGGGACGGCAACTCAGATTCCGCCCTTGACATTGTTAAACAAAACGCCCACAACCTCTATAAAGACCGTATCCGCACTTGGGAACTCTTAGCAAGGAAACAATTGAACGGAAAAAAATAGAGATATGCACCTTAACGATCAGGCCCTGCAATTGCTCCAGAGGCAACAAAAGGAATGGCCCTTAGCGGCGGCCAACTATGCGGCTTTATCCCGAATAGAAACTAAAAAATTATCCATCAACGGATTCGATTTTTTTATTCAGTTCAATCCGGCGCGTATTACCTCTTCTGCCGCAAAAACAGACGCCCAAACCATTAGAGAACGCCCCTGTTTTCTTTGTCGTCACCATTTACCTCTCGAGCAGGAGGTATTGCCCTATAGGGCCGGTAGCGGGAATGAATATATGATTTTGTCGAATCCCTACCCCATCTTTCCCCTGCACCTGACCATTCCCGACCGCCGCCATACCAAACAATTGATGTGGGGACGTATGGACGATATGTTGGAATTGGCCGATCAACTCCCCGACTTTGTACTCCTGTATAACGGTCCAAAATGCGGCGCTTCGGCCCCTGATCATTTTCATTTTCAAGCCGGAAATAAAGGGTTTTTACCCATACAGACCTCAGTCGAAGGAGGCGCTTCTTTAGACAATTATCCCGTTAAGACATACCTGTTCGAATGGGAGAAAAGCCTCCCCTCCACTTTTTCGTTTGTTCTTGATCCCGAACCCATGATCAACCTCCTTTGCTGGAAAACCGGCTCCAAATACTATACGGTCGTATTCCCCCGCAAATGCCACCGCCCCGCCCAGTTTTTTGCTACAGGAGCGGCTAACATCCTTTTGAGTCCCGCAACCATCGACCTGGGAGGCGTACTGATTACCCCCTTAGAAAAAGATTTCCGCAAACTTACCGCAGCGGATGTATCCGATATATTTAACCAAATCACCTTATTATGACACCAACTCTTTCCGTAGGAATCCTGTTTCAGCCCCAAATTTCTTTCTTTTTAGACGGGGTTTTCCGTTTTTTAGAAAAAACCTGTACAGGCGAACAAAAAGTATCTTATAAAGACGGCCTCATCGAATTTAACGGCCAATTATTTCCCAAAATCACCCTCACCCCTGCAGACCCGGAACACACCTTTATATTAAAGGATGTAGTCATTGGTATCGGATTCCATTGGGAGCGCAAAGAAGATCAACGTTTCAAAGGATCGCTTGAATTCATTGTGGAAGAGGAAAAAATCACTGCCGTCAATATTTTACCCATTGACACCTATTTAATCAGCGTGATCGCCTCCGAAATGAGCGCCACCAGCTCCCTTGAACTGCTCAAAGCCCATGCTGTCATCTCCCGAAGCTGGCTCTTGTCGCAAATAGAAAAACGTCAGGCCATTGAAATATCCGAAGCCGAATACCAAAGCAATACCCAAACCGAAACGGAATGGATTCGCTGGTGGGACCGCGAAGACCACCAAAATTTTGACGTCTGCGCCGATGACCATTGCCAACGGTATCAGGGGATTACCCGACCTTCTCAATCCCTTGAAGTCGTAAGTAGGGCTGTGTTGGATACAGCCGGAGAGGTTCTTACCTACCACGACGCCATTTGCGACGCCCGCTACTCCAAATGCTGCGGAGGAGTCTTTGAAGAGTTTCAAACGTGTTGGGAACCGGTACAATACCCCTACCTGACCAAAGGCTACGACGGAAAAGAAGAAGAGCTCCCCTCACCCCTGCCCGATCTGACGCAGGAAGGAGCCGCAGAAGTATGGATTAGGAGCGCTCCTCCCGCCTTTTGCAACACGCAAGACCAAACCATTCTTGCTCAAGTCCTCAATACCTACGATCAGGAAACCACCCAATTCTACCGATGGAGTGTTTCTTATACAACGGAAGAACTCTCCGACCTTATCTTTCGCCGTATTGGTATGGATTTTGGGACAATATCCGATCTAATTCCCTTAGAAAGAGGCACATCGGGAAGAATTACACGACTCAAAGTTGTGGGGAGTAAAAAAACGATGACCTTGGGTAAAGAGTTGCTGATACGCAAGGCCTTATCTGAATCCCACCTCTACAGCTCCGCTTTTGTAGTAGCTAAAACCGAAAACGGATTTACCCTGACCGGAGCAGGCTGGGGGCACGGTGTAGGGCTCTGTCAAATTGGAGCCGCCGTGATGGCCGCTACCGGCCGCGACTACCGCACCATTCTGGCGCATTACTTTATAGGAAGCAGAATCACCAAACACTATTAATCCATGAGTTCAAGAAAATCTCCCTGGTACTGGGTTCCCTCCCTCTATTTTGCCGAAGGGTTGCCCTACGTAGCCGTAATGACCCTTTCTGTAATCATGTACAAACGCTTAGGCATATCCAATGCCGATATTGCCTTATATACAAGCTGGTTATACCTCCCTTGGGTCATTAAGCCCTTTTGGAGCCCCTTTGTGGATATATTTAAGACCAAACGCTGGTGGATTACCGCCATGCAGCTATTAATCGGAGGGGGATTGGCAGGGGTGGCCTTTATGCTCCCCCTACCCTTCTTTTTCCAAGCCACCCTGGCATTTTTCTGGCTCATGGGCTTTAGTTCTGCCACCCACGATATTGCGGCGGATGGTTTTTACATGATTGCCTTGGAGACGCATGATCAGGCGATGTATGTGGGCATTCGGAGCACCTTTTACCGTTTGGCCACCGTGCTCTCGCAAGGAGTATTGGTGATGTTTGCAGGACTCTTGGAGTCGGCTACCGGATTGTCGCCTTTGGAAATCAAAGTATCGGCTGACCCCAACGCCCCTGCATTCGCGGTATACACCAACGCTCAACCCCTGCCGGGCGCTCATCCTCACGACAAAGCCTGCTTTATGGCTTTTCCCCAAACGGTACGCCTCAATACCGCCAATATTCCTGCCGACAGCGCCAAAATACTCAAACAATTTGCCATGGAACAGAATCAGTTGCACGGTTTTGTGCCTCTTGATGAGGTTGCCGCCGCAGGCAAAGTGCAAAAGAGTTCATGGTGGAGCGCTACCGTTTCGACCCCCCTTGGACAATGGCTCCGCACCCATTTTGGCGTCCAAAAAGAGGTCCAAACATCAGGCATGGAGGGAAATGTAGCATTGGTGCAAATCCGCCTCAACCAAAAACCCGAACCGGGAAAAACGCGTGTGCTCATCACTTCTTACGATAAAGGAGATAAGAGCATTATTCAGGTGGGAGTGGGTCGTTTGGAGTTTACCGAATCCAACTGGGACAAGCCTGCCTGGATGGTTGTTCAACTTGACCCTAAATTAACCGAATCCTCCGAAGCTTCCTTCAGGGGACTGTCGGGTAAGATCCCTTTCTCCTGGTCGATTACCTTTTTTATTTTGGCCGGCCTTTTTGTAGCCTTTTTTGTCTACCACCGCTTTGCCCTCCCCAGACCTGTAGACGACAAGCCCGGATCCGACACCACCCCTTCCGGCATACTCAAGGGGTTTGTACACGCCTTTGCCACCTTTTTTCAAAAGAAACAGGTGGTGGCCGGTATATTCTTTATGCTCACCTACCGCTTTGCCGAAGCCCAGTTGTTAAAATTGGTAAGCCCTTTCCTTTTAGATGGTAAAGATGTAGGCGGATTAGGCTTGACTACCGGTCAGGTAGGTTTGGTATACGGCACCATTGGCATCATTAGCCTTACGGTGGGCGGGATAATCGGAGGCATTATCGCCTCCCGCGGCGGATTAAAGAAGTGGCTGTGGCCCATGGCGTTAAGTATGTTGCTAACTGCGGCCACCTTCATGTATTTGGCCTATTTTCAGCCCGACAGTTTATGGATCATCAGCACCTGTGTGGGCTTGGAGCAGTTTGGCTACGGATTTGGCTTTACCGCCTATATGATGTACCTGATGTACTACGCAACGGGAGCAAACAAAACCTCTCATTATGCCATCTGCACCGCCTTTATGGCCCTCGGCATGATGATCCCCGGTATGTTTGCCGGCTGGATACAGGAGCAATTGGGCTACGCCCGATTTTTTGAGTACGTAATGATTTGCAGCATTATTCCTTTAATTGCTACGGCACTGCTCAAAATTGATCCGGCATTTGGAAAAAAATAAGAGCATACACTATTTTGCATTTTTCAAAAAATCTTCTACACCTTTCACTATTTTCCGTACAATTTTTTTTTTAAATCTCCTGTCGGCAAGTTGTGCTTCATCTTCGGGATTGCTCAGGAACAACCCTTCGATCAATACATTCGGGTATTCGGTAGGACTATTAAGCGCAAAATCAAAGCTACCGATATTTCCGGCGTTTTGTATATCAAGTTCCAACAACCTGTTCAGGATTGCCGCACTCAGCGGACGAAAACCAATATGGCGATAGTAGGTGCCGGTACCTCTTATGGCCGGATTCACGCTGGCATTATTATGTATGGATATAAGTATATCCGGAGGTTGCCCATTTAATATCTTTAGTCGTTGCTCCATACTCACATCTGAATCGTCGCTGCGGGTCAAGTTCACTTTTGCCCCTTTTTGCTCAAACCTCTTTTTTAGCAGTATGACCAATGCCAAATTCAGTTCCTTTTCTTTTATTCCTGTGGTTTTTCCGATAGCGCCGTTTGCTGCTCCGCCATGGCCGGCATCCAACATGATGCGCAGTCCTTTCAATTTTAGTTTTGGTTGATGTTTAACGCGAATGACCAGGCGATTATCTTCGTAATAGACGCAATATCCCCAATGCTGTTTGTCTTTTAGATCAATAATTACACGCAGAACGTTGTTTTCCATCTGTTGGTAGTAAACATTGACGATTGCTTTTGTGGGAAACTGCGCAATCCATGTGGTTTTATTGGGTACGCCAATTAGCTCAACAACAATTTTGTTTGGATTGATCTCCTGAAAACTACGAAAAGGGAACTGCTCAGGTAAATTGATTTTTACATAGTCGTAGCCATCATCACCAAATACACTCCACGATAGAGTAATCTCCTTAACGCCGGAGGTATCTTGAGGAGACGAAGTAGGCTGAAGTTCCTGCTCAAAACCGGATCGCGGTTGTTGAAGAAGCCATTCAGGTACCGGAAGCCAAGACATTATCATCTCTATGGTAGTTACTTTGTGTAACATCTCTGTGGTGGGAGACAAAGGGCTCCGATTCCTCGGATTGGGGAGAGAGGAGGCTAAGAGCGCAGCTTCTCTTTGGGTTAGTTCTTTGGATGGCTTTTGAAAGTAGCATTGGGCGGCTGCTTCCACCCCAAACAGACCGGGACCTGTTTCAACTACGTTCAAATAGACCTCCAAGATGCGCTCCTTGCCCCAAAGCCACTCAATCCCTACCGTCAAACACGCTTCCAATCCTTTCCTGACCCAGGAACGATGAGGGAGCAAAAATACATTTTTGGCTGTCTGCTGAGAAATGGAACTGGCACCTCGTTTGCTTACTCCTCTCTTGTAATCACGCCATGCCTCGCCAATAAATTCCCAATCAAAACCTTTGTGTTTCATAAACCGAAAATCTTCTGACGACATTGCCGCCATGGCCATCTCCTGTCCAATTTCGGACAATGGTTTCCATTCTTTTTGGGTACGGTAATCAGAATCCTTACGATGCTCTAAATACCGTAGTGCCATCAATGGCGTATAGGGTATTTGTACATATTTGAAAACCACGATAGTTATAAACGATATCAGCACATAAAATACCGGAATGGTGATCATAACCTTGATGATCCTTTTTCTTCTCTTCTCTTTCATGGAAGTAACGCGTTTGCCGCTCTTTTCATTTCTCTGATTGCAGGTGAATCTATCTTTGGGGAAAACGCTACTACTTTCTGTGCCATTTCGTAAACCTTCTCTTCCTGGCCGGTCTCCATGTAGAGCTTCATTAGCAAATATAAAGGATACAATCTGTTGGGGAGAATGTCAAAAGCAAACTTGTAGGCTTCTTCTGCATGAACAAAATCTCCAAGCCCTTTATAATTATTACCCATCACATTGTAAAACATAGGATCGCTGCTCATTAGAGCGCCTTCTTTAAGAACGGCATTACTTGGCACAAAACGCTCCGTTTTGTTGAGCGCATGACCATACTCAAACAAAAAGCGCGGATTGTCTTTGAGATTTGGATAGAGTGCTGCATACTCCTGCCTTGCTTCATTATAGCGTTGAGAACGATAAAGAGGCCTTACCTTCTGCCATGCCTCCGTAGCTTCAATCTTTGCCCCATAGAAGCCCGACAATCCCCATCCTGAAACAACAAGCACAATGGATAAGAGCACGGCAGGGACTCTTTGCACTAATGCGCAACTGTTTTTTTTCATACAAATTCCGGGCTCCGCTCCCGTAGCCACAAATAAAACCAGCAGAATCAAAAACGGCAATTGACTAAATGGGAATGAGAAAAATGAAAAGACCATAATCACAATCAGTCCATACCCAAATAAACTCTTCTTTTTGATATGCCTGAACGTCGCCCCAAAGAGTGTGGATATAAGTAGCATCATCCCAACAATGCCCGTTTCCACTCCTGTTTGCAGGTACTCGTTAAAACTGTATTCCGGCACATCAATGATGGTAATGGCGGCAGAATGGGGATGTGTTGCAAAAGTCGCTGCCGACTCGGCACTGTATGCGCCAAAAAAACTTCCAAAACCGGAACCCAATACCGGCTCTTTGCCGATGAGGTTGCAGGATATTTTCCATATTGTTAAACGGCTGTCTGCCGATTCTTTTTTGAGGTAATACATTGCCCCTGATCCAAAAATGATTACAGAACAAACAGCGGCAAACAATAATCGCTTCTTCTTTGAAATATTTGACAACCACCGCTTTGCATTTGGCTGTGTAACTGCAATCACCGCCACGCCAATCAACAGACCCAGTATGGCGGCCCGACTCATGGCGGCAAAGAAAACGACAAAAGCAAAACAAAAGGAGAGGCCGCTCAACAGGTATAATACCGTATCGGAATTTATTTTGATGCTCAACGGATAATGCTTAACCATATAACCCATTGATATAGACATGATCACCGCCAAAAAACCACCATAAGGACCGGTATTTACATAACTGCCGGTAAAAGCATACAGAGGGTGATGTGATGCACAAAAACCCAATACCTGCATTAGCCCCAAAATGGATTCCCACAAGCCGCAGATCATCACAGCTGCCATTAAATAACGCTCCATCTCTTTGCAGGACGGTAACAGTAGGCGCAAAGATCCGTAGAGGATAAACAGGTACAACGTCTGAAACCATTTAGCAGAAGTATTTATTGGAGAAATAAAGTGATAATTAACAAATAAATAGAGGAAAAAGAGTACAACCATGCCATCTATAACGCCAAACCTGCTTCTATTTTGGGTAAAAACTGCATTCAGCAGAGCTGCAACCGACAATCCCACGACTACCCAGATAAAATACCGATCCTGCACGTCCAATTCGGGGTTGGTGCCGACAATGGTAAGAGCCATCAGTAGACCAACCCCTGTATACGACAATAAGGCTACAACCTTTCCCATCTTTGTTTTGCATTTATTTTTAGTGGAACCACGCCTACGATAAAAGTCTCCGGTATAGGCCCAAAGTACCTTGAATCTGCGGAATTGGCAAAATTATCACCAGCCATAAAGTAGTAATTTTCTTTAAAGGTATAGGTTTGCAAAGGTTGATTGTTCCAAAATACGGTATCGCGCTCAAACTGAATATCCGATCCATTTTCATATCTTATTAACCTGAGGTATAACCATATATTCGTTTGATTGAGCTCTATACGTTCACCCTTTCGGGGCATATAGAGCGGTCCAAAATTCCATATCGTCCAGCTCAAGGCCTCTTTATATGGATAACACTCAAACATTCTATCCGTTGCATATTCTGTGGTTTTGGGAGTAAAATGCTCCATCAACAGTTGGGTTTTTATGGAACTGTTTTGGTATTGCCCATTCCGAATCCAAATTGTATCGCCGGGCAAACCAATGCACCGTTTTACGTATACCTTCCTGATATCAAAAGACAACGGATAGGTGCGGTTAAACACAACCACATCGTTGTAATTAATACTCTTAAATCCTTTCATCCTCAGCGTTTTTAATGCACCTCCTTTCAAAAAATCAAGATTTTTATACAACCGTGCCCCAAAAATCAACTTGTTTACTACAATCCTGTCGCCGGGTAAGATCGCCGGCGTCATAGATCCGGTATTCACCGGATAAGTGTCAAATACAAAAATAAGAAATCCCAAGAATGCCACGAAGAAACAACCGACAGCGGTAATCAAAATGGATAAGGCGTGAAGTGCTTTTGAAGAGAATCTGCCGAGGTTCATACTATTGATCCGGCAAGACGCCGTCGTTATCTATCATCTTTTGGATAGTACTTTTGTACAACTCCCACAACGCAGGATTAAATAACGGACTTCCCACCAATACCACTTTGTTATTTTTATCCAATAGAAAAGTGTGTAATTGCTGATTTTTGGGAAGATGGGGATTTTGTTTGATGAAAGAGGAATTTATGTCTATAAAAATGGGGTAATTAAACTTGTTGGCTTTAAGCGATATGTTCAACCTGTTTATATCTTCCTTCCTGGGAGAAAAAAGGTAAATGATAAAAAACTTTTGTGACGACGAATCTGCATAAGCGACAATATCATTCCACTCAAACATTCTGCCTGCTTGACAGGAGCCGCATAAAAGTGAATCGTTGAAAATTACCATTTTAACATCTATTTCCCTGAAATCGGTTAAAACCGTGTCTCTGCCTTTGTACATCGCTTTCCAATCAGAAGAAAGGATAATTTCTTGGCCAATAAATTGTTGAATGTTTTTTTTAAGATGGTTATTCATACAAGAAACAGTAAAAAAAACAATCGCGATATATTGTGATATTTGCTTCATTTTGTTCATGATTCAATAACAAGGTT
>WRJW01000190.1 GCA_009778375.1 Bacteroidota bacterium | reverse complement strand
GTAAAAGCGCTTGTATGGTTAACCCACATACAGGAGACGTTGGAATTACCGGTTGCTACCGAGGTGGCTTGCACCGAACATGCGGAGGCAGTATTAAAAGCGGGATTGAAAGGAGTGTGGATTGGGGCACGGACTACGGTAAATCCATTTGCAGTAAATGAGTTAGCCGCTTCAATATCTGGAGCGAATATCAAAATATTTGTAAAAAATCCGGTAAATCCCGATACGGCACTCTGGGTTGGAGCCTTGGAGCGATTTCAAAAAGCGGGTCTCAACGATTTGGTGGCGGTACATCGGGGCTTTAGCGTTTACGGCCCCGGGGGCTATCGCAATGCGCCTATCTGGCTGATACCTTCGGAACTAAAAAGGCAAATGTCCCATATTCCCCTCTTGTGCGACCCCAGCCATATTGCAGGCGATCGTCTTTTGGTGGGTGCGTTAGCCCAAAAAGCAATGGATTTGGATTATGACGGGTTGATGATAGAGGTACATCCCCATCCCGATCAGGCCCTGAGCGATGCCCGACAACAATTATCGGTAGCCGAATTTAAGACCTTGCGGGAACATTTGACGCTCCGCCTGCCCGACACCTCAGACGATAAATTAAAGAGTCGTATAGAGGGGTTGAGGGGGCAAATTGATTTGGTCGACGATCAGATGATCGAACTGTTGGCGCAACGCATGCGGGTTGTTGCAGAGATAGGCGCCCTTAAACGCGAAGGCGGTCTGACCATATTGCAACGGCATCGTTGGGAAGAATTGATCACCCGTATCAAAGAGCGGGGCAGGGCATTGGGCCTTTCTTCTGATTTTTTGGAGGGTCTTTTTGGCCTGATTCATCAGGAGGCGATGGATTGTCAGCAAGAATTGCCTCCCACACACCTGTCGGAACAAAAAATATGTACCGTTCCACGAATGGGTTCTATGGACGAACTCTCCGGCTTATTGCGGGGAAAACAGGCCGTGTTATTGGTCGATAAAAATGTAGCAACCCTGTATAAACACCGACTTCCCGACTTTCCGGTTATATCGATAGAGGCTAAAGAGGCCATGAAGAGCATAGAAACAGTTTTATCGATAGTTCAACGGCTCATAGATTTACACATAGATAGAGACAGCCGGGTGGTTGGCATAGGAGGGGGCATAGTTTGCGATCTTGCCGGTATGGTGGCTTCTGTATATATGCGTGGGATTTCTTTTGGATTGGTTCCGACCACTCTCTTAGCTCAGGCGGACGCCGCTGTTGGCGGAAAAAATGGCGTAAATGTAGACCGACTGAAAAATATGTTGGGTTGTATTAAACAGCCGGAGTGGATATTGTGTGATACCACTTTGCTTAAGACCCTGCCGAAGCGCCAAATTCGAAGCGGTTTGGCCGAGGTTATCAAACATGCCCTTATTGGAGATCCTCCGCTGTTAGATTATCTGGAGCAACATTCACAGGCGATTATGGCCTTGGAAGCCGAGCCTGTGCGTCATATTTTACAGGCATCGCATCTACTTAAGTGCTCGGTGGTCAATGGCGACGAAAAAGAGCAGGGATTGCGCCGTATCTTGAACTTTGGGCACACCATAGGCCATGCTATTGAGGCGGTATCTCATAATTATACACATGGCGAGGCGGTAGCCGCAGGGATGCTGTATGCTGTGGGGCTTTCTACCCAGTATACAGGTTTTGGGGCAGAACTTTTGCCTCGACTTAAAGCGCTGTACGCTGTGTTTGGGCTGCCGCAAAGCTTTCCTTGTTCTTTAGAAGCATTGCATAGGGTTCTGTATTCCGATAAAAAGAGAACCGACAAAGAAATCAATATGGTTTTACTGCAGGCATTGGGTAAGCCCTGCTTCCAAAAAATTCCGTTGTTTCCATGAAAATCTGCGTATGTCTGGGCGCCGGATGGCAGGAATACTGGCCCGTTTATCGAGAAAAAGCCGATTTAATCGAGTTTAGAATCGACCTGATGCTGTCCGAATTTGCCTCTTTTGGCGATTTGTGGGCGCAATTAGCTCCCATATTAAAACATTATGGCCGAAAAATCATAGTAACCTACAGATTCGGAACGCTTTCCCCGGATGATCGTGCCTCCTTGTTTTTATCGCTGTTGACCCAATCCCCTGCCTATATAGATGTGGAATACGATACGCCGGTACCGGTTTTAGAAATGGAAACAAAACTCATCATCTCTTTCCATCACGATAGGGAGACTCCCTCCTTGGAAGAGCTTTATACGATAGTGGGGCGATCTTTTTCGTACGGCGCAGATTTGGTCAAAATAGTATGCAGGTGCAGGGACGCCGGAGAAGAGGCGCGTCTGATGGCCCTCTACAAGATTCCGGCATATACAGGGCGTTTGATAGTGTTTGGTATGGGGCCTTACGGCCTCTCTTCTCGCCTGCATGCCGCAGCTTTAGGTACTCCCATCCTGTATGCGGCGCCTGACGGCGGGGCGCCTACGGCACCCGGACAACCGCGCTTTAGCCAATTACAGGCACATTTGTTGAATATTATGTAAGGCATTTATCCATCAAATGCTCCAGTACCCTCTCCGTGGCGCCCAAGTGTTCCCGAACGTAGCGGAGGCAGACCTCCCCCTCATCCCGTATAGCCTGCGGATCTTTAATCCAGCGTCCAAATTGAGCCGCCAACTCTGCTCCGGTATCAACGGTATGGGCTCCGCCCAACCGAATCAGGTCCAGGGCTTCGTTAAATTTTTGATAATTAGGACCAAAAACTACAGGAATGCCGTATACCGCCGCCTCCAGAATATTATGAATGCCCTGTTCAAATCCACCTCCAATATAGGCCATGGAACCATAGCGGTAAAGCAACGCAAGTAATCCGATTTTATCCACCACCAATACCCTTGATGCGGGCAAAATGGGATCCGAAGCAGCTAATAAACTGTACTTCAAGGGATGGAAACAGGCAAATTGCGCCATAATTCGGGTAATATGCAAAACATCCACTTCGTGGGGCACCAAGATAATTTTTAAAGAGGAATGGGCTTTAAGGGCCTGCAACAGGATGGATTCGTCCCGAGGCCAGGTGCTGCCGGCCACGCATACCTCCTGTTCGGAATTATGGAGAAAAGCATCCACCACCGTCAGGGAAGAGTCCGACTGCGCCCTTGTCCATACACGGTCAAAACGGGTGTCTCCGGCAACGACCACGTTGTGGAAACCAATACGGTTTAAGAGGGAGGCAGAATCGGTGTTTTGGACAAAAAAGAGGGTAAAGGTGCGGAGCATGCGACGAAAAATGGCCCCGTACCACGCAAAAAAGGGCTGGGAAGGAATAAAGTTGGCCGATACAAGATAGGTGGGGATATTGCGTTTTTTGAGGGCTTTCAGGTAGTTGTACCAAAACTCATATTTGATAAATATAGCTTTGCAAGGGTGTACTGTGTCTAAAAAGCGCTTTACGTTTCGATGGGTATCCAAGGGACAATAAAAAATCCAATCGGCAATAGGATCTTCCTTTTTTACTTCGTAGCCCGAAGGGGAAAAAAAAGTCAGGAGGATTTTATGGTTGGGTTCCCTCATTCGGTAGGCCTCCATAATGGGACGTCCCTGCTCAAATTCTCCCAGCGAAGCGCAATGAAACCAGACTACGGGCGCCTGACCCTCTACCCGACTCCTGATATGGTTAATCAGGCCGGCGTGTCCCCTGTTAAAGAGGGCCGCCTTGGAGTAAAAAGGGGCAATCAATCTGGCAACTAAGCGGTACAGCCAAAGGCCCAAGTGGTAAAATGGGTTCAAAGGAGTGATTTTAGCACGACAAAGATATAAATATTACCTTTGTCGCATGAGATTCGGGAACGGCATACGGTTAATTGGCGCTTACAGTTTGTTGATGAAGCGGGTTTTGGTACGGCCCGAGAAGGGGCGCATCTTTTGGCGCTATTTTTTTATCGAATTAGACAAATTATGTATCAAGACTATACCCCTGATCATGATCATTTCTTTGGCAGTAGGTGCGGTGTTGGTCATACAAACAGCCTCCAACTTAGAAAGTCCTTTTATTCCCAAAATGTATGTGGGTTATATGGTAAGGGAGAGTTTGGTATTGGAGTTTTGCTCGACCCTGATGGCGCTGATTCTGGCCGGAAAGGTGGGCTCCAATATCTCGTCGGAATTAGGGAGTATGCGGATTACAGAACAGATTGACGCCATGGAGATGATGGGGGTCAATTCGGCCAATTTTTTGATTCTTCCCAAGATTACGGCCGCTACCCTGTTTAACCCCCTGATGATGCTGATCAGTTTTATTTTCGGGCTGATTGGAGGGTGGTTGATGGTCATTGCTTCGGGCTTAATTACCGTGGAGCAATACGTTGACGGGCTTCAGTTTGCGCTTAACCTTTACTACATTGTGTACAGTATGGTTAAAATGGCCGTCTTTAGCTTTATCATCACTTCAGTGTCGTCTTTTTACGGATATTATGCCTCCAACGGATCATTGGGCGTGGGACAATCGAGTACCCGTGCGATTGTGGTATGCAGTTTTATGATTCTCATTATGAATTTAGTCATTACTAACCTGATGTTATAGTTTGGCAAGTGATAGAACTCAAACATATTCATAAATCTTTTGGGGATCAGCAGGTGCTCAGGGATATCTCTACGGTATTCGAGACCGGTAAAACCAACTTGATCATCGGTGCCAGCGGTTCGGGCAAGACAGTATTGCTCAAAACCATTTTTGGATTACACCAACCTGACACAGGGGAGATTCTGTACGACGGCACCTCGTTTGCTTCCTTGGATTTTCAGGAAAAACAAGCGTTGCGGCAACAAATGGGCATCCTTTTTCAAGGATCTGCCCTTTTTGACTTTGCCACTGTGGAGGAGAATGTACGCTTTCCCATGGATTTTTTTACCGATTGGAGTCCCGATCAAAAACGGGAGCGGGTTGCGTTTTGTCTCAAACGGGTAAACCTGAATAATGTACAAAATCTTTATCCTTCGGAACTTAGTGGAGGAATGCAAAAGCGTGTGGGTATTGCGCGGGCCATCGCTCTTAACCCCAAATACCTCTTTTGCGACGAGCCCAACTCCGGCCTCGATCCTCAGACGGCGATTGTTATAGACGAATTAATCCGCGAACTTACCTGCGAATACCAAATGACCACCATCATCAATACCCATGATATGAACTCCGTAATGGGTATTGGGGATAAGTTAATCTTTGTGTATCAGGGTAAAAAGGCTTGGGAAGGGACTAAAGAAGAAGTGATCGAAGCCGACCATCCTGAACTGAACGACTTTGTGTTTGCGTCCAAAATGGCCAAGCAAATCCGCGGGCTGCATCAGGTCTCTGCCTCAAATCCTCGCCCGTAATCCCAATTCAATTTTAAACTGCAACGGTTGCACGGTACGGATGCTGCGTGGCTGGTCGTTATCAAAATAATAACCTGCCCCCGGCTCTACATAAAGCCCAAACCTTTTGGATAGCGCATATTCCACGCCCAAACCGGCGCCCACAGACCATTGAAGGCCCGAAACCTGCACCCTTTCATTTTTTCCTGCGGATGATGTGTAATAAGCAGATATTGCTTTTTCTACACAGCCTCCTGCGGATGCGTATACCCGCAATGTGGGTTGATGAACAAAGCTAAACAGCACGGAGGCGGGAAGTCCAACATAATGCAGGTGCTGCCTGATGGTATAGGCTCCACTAAGGTAGGGATTTGAAGACTTGGTTTGCAACAAAGTATAGTTGAGGCCAATACCTACCGACATCCAGGAGAACAACTCTTTTTGAACATTGACGCCGGCCGATATGGGGGGCGAAAATTGTACGGACGCCTCTTTCCCTATTTTAGCAGATACTTCGCCGTCGGAACGAACATAAAACATATCCCGAAGCGTATTAGGTTGGCTTTGAATAACGGCGGCAAAAGGCGTTTGGCCCATCGCATTGGCAGAAGAAGAGGCAAGGGCAATGGACCATCCCTCGGTAGCGGCCATTCTTATTTTGACGGGCTGAGGTTCTGCCTCCAAATCTGTAAAATTATAGAGAGGCCGATTAGACGGGGTTTGACGAATTAGCGAATCAGGCAGATCAGTTTGAGGTGTTTCTATTTCTGTTTGGACAGAGTCTATTCCAATTGCAACAGCGGTTCCGGTAACATTCGTCTTACGGGGGCGCTCGCGGATGAGCTGAACAGGAGGGGTTCTTTGCCAATGAGTGTTAATCTGAGAAGGTACTACGGCAATGTGGAGCGGCTGACGGACATGGTGGGGATCCGGGACAGGAGGAAATAAGAGGATGATGAGCAATACGACAGCGGCAACAGCGGCACATCCGTAATAGAATCTCCGGTAGCGTATTTTTCGTTTGGCCCGTTGGTTTAAATCGACCGAAAGGGCCTCCCATCCGCCAAAATCGACCGGTTCGGTTTGATCGGCAAGTCGACTCTTCAAATAATCTTCAAACAAGTGATTATTCATACACAATTCTCCTTATTTCTTGAGTGAGGCTCAACTCGGCAGTTCCCTGGTACCATTTTCCCAACAGGGCGGCATCTTTGGGATAGTATACAAAAATCGGATTAGAAAACCGGACTACAATAAAGTCGTTGCTAAAGGGCCGATTGCTGTCTGCATAGATACAGGATAAGATAAATTGCTGAGGCGTAGGAGGGGCGGCGACCAAGGAGACATGAATCACTCCCTCCTCATCGCTGGGTTCTTCCTCGATATCTAATTGACGAACATGGGCACTCAATGCTATGATGGACAGATCCGGAATGGGTTCTTTGGTGTCGTAATCGATGAGCGTTAAATGAATGACAAATAAGCCAAAAGGGTTTTCTATTATTTGCCCTCCGGGTACCGGCTGCTCTCTTTCGAGACATCCGGTCATGCCCCCAAAGAGCGCCAAAATTATGCAGATTCGTGTCTTCATATCTCTTTTATTCAAGTTCTTTTATCTTTTGTTGCAGCCATGCACGAGCCCTCAGGTATTGAGACCTTGAAGTACTCTCGCTGATGTGCAGCATGGCTGCGATTTCGTGATGCGGATACCCCTCAATGGCAAACAGGTTAAAAACTGCCCTAAAACCCGCCGGCATCGATGCAATGCATTGGAGAATGTGCTGTGCGGATATTTGATCAAGTTCAGAAAAAGACAAAGGCTGAACCCTTACCTGTTCAACCGGCTCACTGAACCTGAGGACGTCCGCTTTGCGCAAATGCGTTAATGCCGTATTTACGAAAATTCTTCGCGCCCAACCCTCAAAAGAACCTGTGCCTGAATAATGTCCAAGCTTTTCGAACAGTACAATAAAAGCATCGTGCATCACATCTTTGGCGGCTTCCCGGCTCCCCGCATATCGGCTACACACCGCCAGCATCTTACCCGAGAGATGTTCATACAATTGTCGTTGGGCAAGAGCATCTTTTTTAAGGGCTCGTTGCACCAATGATTCCAAATGGATGGACCTCTCTTTTTCAATGCTCATTATAGCGTTCTCATATTAGATGCAAAAAAAGACAAAAAAGTTGCATTATAAAAAATTTTTTTATAATTGAGACGGTTTAATGATTACCTTTGCGCTTATTTCGCGTTCAGCATGAGCAAATGGTTTAGATTATTCCCCTCGATTGTATTATCTTTTCTCCTTCTTTCCTGTGGCCTTTCTTCAAAGATTAACTTAGGCGATCGCGCTGAGGAATTTAATTTTATGGAGGGATTAAGTGGGTTTTATAAGGAGGATTATGCATATGCGGCCGACTGTTTCAAACGAGCACTCAAAATGAACCCCCAAAACGATGCGGCGTTGTTTTATATGGGAAAAATACGATTCGCGTATGGAGATATACCCCATGCCTTAGCCTATATGAAGGCCGCCGCGCAAGCCGACACCTCCAATTATTGGTATCTGACACAGATTGCCCAATTGTACATGAAAGAGGAAAAAACGGATAAGGCCATTGAGGTATATGAAGATTTGGTGGAGCGCTACCCTCGCAAAATGGATTTGTATTACGACCTTGCCAACCTTTACCTTAACCACAGGGCAACCGACAAAGCTATGGAACTGTTGAATCGTATAGAAGAAATTGGCGGATCCTCGGAGTCATCGGGTTTTTATCGCTTTAATTTACTGCTGATGCAGGATAAACGGGAAGAAGCCATACGGTGGATAGGGCAGGTAGCCGACACTTATGCTTCGCCTCGGGCTTTTGCTATTTTGGGAGATTCGTATGCTGAATCAGGGCAGGACAGTTTGGCCCTTGTTAATTACCGGCAGGCACTGGCTGCAGATCCCGACTGTATGCCGGCTATTTTTGGTCAGGCAGAAATCTATCGAATGAAGCGGCAGTTTGATCTCTTTTTTCAAAATATGTACGTTATTATGGATCATCCCGATGTAGATGCATCCATGAAAAGGGACTATATGGAGCAGCTGATGCAAAACAGAGCTTTTGTAACGACTTTCCTTCCCCAAGTCGACTCTCTTTTTACCAAAATGTATTACTGCCATCCAACAGATACTGCCGTCGTTTATCTTTTTGCCGGTTTTTTGGTACAAGCCGGCAAAGAGGGGGATGCCGTAGAGGTACTGGAACAAAATGTCGCCCGTTATCCCCAGGATCAAAGGGCATGGTCTCAGTATATGTCTATTCATTATTTTCTGCAAAATTGGGACAAACTCTATTCTTTGGCTGTTGAAGTCGAACAAAGATTTCCCAAAGACCCTAATTTTTTAACTATGAAAGGATTAGCTTCCTGGCAAATAGGTAATATTTTGGAAGCTACTTCGCTTTTTGAATCAGTCTTGCCCATGGTTAAGGACAAACCGGAACTATTGGCACAGACCTGGTCAATTTTAGGTGATTTGTATCACGCTTCTCACCAATCCAAAAAATCGTTTAAGGCCTACGATCAATCATTAAAAATTGATCCCGGCCAAACCGGCGCCTTAAATAATTATGCTTATTTTTTAGCTTTAGCCGGCAAAAAATTGCAACAGGCCTATGAGATGAGTAAAAAAACAATTGATGCCGAACCTCAAAATCCTACCTATTTAGATACTTTTGGCTGGATTCTGTATTTATTGGATCGCCCTCAGGAAGCCAAAGCCATCTTTAGGCAAGTGCTGGTATACGGTGGTAAGGAACAAAGCGCAGAGGTGCTTGATCATTATGCCGAAGTATTGTTTGCCCTTAAAGATTACGATATGGCGTTTATTTATTGGGAGCAGGCTAGAGCCAAAGAAAAAAATCCGGAGCTAGAAAAAAAAATCGCATTGCGTAAAACACAAATGAAACCATAGCCATGCGTCTCTATCTTTGTATGTGTGTCTTTGCCTTTCCGTTAGGGGTGTTTGCCCAAAACGTGAGCGAACAAACTAAACGACGCCAGGAGATTGAGCGGGAGATTGCGGTCATTGACAGACAGATTGCCTCCAATCAGGCAGCGCAAAAAAACACACTGCAGGTACTCGCGTTACTTCAACAAAAAATTGATGCAAGAAAGAATTTGCTTGCGGATATGGATGTGCAGATGAGTCAATTAGAAATCTCAATACGTAAAAAACAGGACGAAATCGCCGCATTGCAGGAAGAGTATGACGATATGGAGGAGGCTTACATACGCTTGTTATACAAAGCCTACGTACACAGGAATCGGCAGGTATGGGTTGCATATATTTTTGGTAGTCAAAATTTTAGACAAGCATATAGACGATGGCGTTATTTTAAAAGTTATGCTGAATCCATCAACCGACAGGCGTTCCAGATAAAACAGGTCCGGTTGAAGGTAGAGGAAGAGATAAAAGAGTCGATTGGGTTGCAGGCAGAAGCCGAGGCCTTACACGGAGTGCGACAACAGGAACTGGTTTCGCTTACTACCGAAGAACGCGAGTCCCGTCAACTGATTACAAATATGTCACAGCAAGAGAGCCAATTAAGGAAACAATTGCAGCAAAAGCAAAACGAGGTTACACAGCTCAATAAGGAGATAGAGCGCATTTTGTCTCAGGCCGAAAAAGAGCGTCAGACGGCCACCGTTCGTGAACAGGAGATAGACCGTACCCTTGCGGCCGATTTTGAGCAAAACAGAGGTAAATTACCTTGGCCCCTTAGACAGGGAGGAGTGGTCGATGAGCCGTATGGCCAGCGCGACCATCCGGTACTCAAAGGTATTAAGTCCCCCTTTAACCGGGGAATAGGTATTGCCGGAGCCCAAAATGACGAGGTATTGGCTGTTTTTCAAGGGGTTGTAAAGCAGGTAGTAGTGATTCCGGGATACAATCAATGCGTTTTGGTGCAACACGGTTCCTATTACACTTTTTATTGCAAATTAGGTTTTGTACAGGTAAAATCAGGCGACAGGGTCAATGTGGGTACGGTGCTGGGCACTTTGGCAGAGCGTTCTTTCCATTTTGAATTGGCCAAGGGAGG
>WRJW01000189.1 GCA_009778375.1 Bacteroidota bacterium | reverse complement strand
TAGCAGGACGCGAGCTGACCAATGGAATACTAAAAACGCATGACCGACAGGTGGTATTGCCGGTTACGGAAATTGTGTCTAAGAACGATTTTTTTGATTATCAGGCAAAATATCAGGGCGCCAGTCAGGAACTCACCCCTGCGCCGATTCCCGATTCTCTCCGCGACCGGATACAGCAGCAGACCTCCAAAATTTACGACTGTTTGGGATGCAGCGGATTTATTAGAATTGACTACATTGCCACGGGTGAAGAGGTGATCTTTCTGGAAGTAAATACCATTCCCGGTATGACGGAGATGAGTTTAGTCCCCCAGCAAATTAGGGAAGCAGGCATGAGTATGGGCGCATTTTTGGAGTTGCTGATCGGGGAGGCTCTTTTTCGGTTTGGCAAGGTATGACCGCTGCAACGTATATAAACAAGGGGATTGAGAGGTTGTTGCCCCTGTATGCCAAAAAAGAGGCAAAACATTTGTTGCAAATGGCTTTGGAACATTTTTGCGGCTGGCCGTCTCATATTTTTTATACCGATCCGGACCGAATGGTGCCGGCCTCCTCTATTTTGGATCTGCAACGGACTTTAGATGATTTATCAAGGGCCAGACCCATACAATACATTTTGGGAGAGACTGTTTTTGAGGGGTGTCTCCTCAAGGTGCGGGAAGGGGTGCTGATCCCCCGCTGTGAGACGGCTGAATTAGTACGCTGGGCAAAGGAGCAGTTTGAGGTGTATAAACCGCTCCGTGTTTTGGACCTTTGTACCGGGTCGGGCGCGATTGCGATTTCGTTGGCTAAGGCTTTTCCACAGGCAAAGGTGTGGGGAATAGATATTTCGGAAGAGGCGTTGGAGATCGCTAAAGAGAACAGCCGGATCAACAAAGTCGCCGTAGATTTTTTGTGTGCGGATATTTTGCAGCCTCCCGACTTGTCGGTTTTGCCTTGTCCGCCTCATTCTTTTGACCTTATTGTGAGCAATCCGCCATATATAGGCGCCTCCGAAAAAGCCCAAATGCGTCCCAATGTGTTGGATTATGAGCCCCATCAGGCCCTCTTTGTGCCCGATGAAGATCCTTTGCTTTTTTATCGTGCTTTGGCAGAATGGGGGAGGTGTTTGCTTACAGAGAGCGGGTTGTTGATGGCCGAAATCAACGAATACCACGACGCCGAAGTAACCATGCAGCTGAAGAGTTCAGGTTTTTTTCCTATACAATTACGCAAAGACCTTAATGGAAAGCCGCGTATGGTTGCGGCGCTTAGATCTTTGTCCAAGCCCCAAAATGCTCATCCTGCCCCATGTCAATATCTATGGAAATAGCATTTTGGTTGTTGTCCATTTCAAAGTGGACAGGAAAATTTGATCCGCCCATATAGAAAGTAAAGTCATTACCGTTTTTATGGGTTAAGGGAGCTTTCCAACTTTTAGGGCCAATAGTAATAAAGAGGCCGTTTTGTTCCAAACTGATGGCTGCTTGCCCAAGTACCTCTTTTCGGTAGGTGCCGGTATAGGCCGCAAGAGGTGCAGGGTCAATCGTAATGGTTTCTGATTCTTTTGCTTGAGCTTTCTCTTCGTTGGCCTCTTCTCGGGCTAACCATCCGGCTAAGGACTCTCCGCTATAGTCTTTGTCCGGAGCTCCCAGATAGAGGTCAATCAGGCGGCGCATAATGGCGTAGCGGGGTAAATCGGGCACTTCGGAATTAGCCAAAAACATCATACCCAAGTTGAGTTCGGGAAGATACACGCAGAGGGCAGCGAAGCCCCAGGTGGTGCCGGTATGAAAAAAGACTTTGTAGCGGTTATTTTGTTCGATATACCAGCAATGGCCGTAAAGAGTCATGCGGTTGTCGTACTGCGAAGTGATCAATTGTCCGCGGTGGAGGTAGCTAAGATTTTTTGGGGAGAGTATCTGTTGGCCGTTAAAGTTGCCGTCCGAAAGGTGAAAGCGAACCCAGGCTGCCATATCGACGACCGAAGAGACCAATCCGCCGGCAGGACCGATAACCGTGAGCCAATGGAGGGCCTGATCCTCTGTTCCGTGCAGCGGCTCACAGACGATGCCTCCATGTTCGTATTCAAAACTGTGGGGTACCGATACATTGGCGGACGAAGCAAATCCCTCTTCGTTGAGGGAGCTTTCCAGCATACCCAGAGGGTTAAAAATGCGCTCCTGAATACACATTTCCCAGGGTTTGCCCATATATTTTTCTATAATCTTGGCAGCGATGATAAAAGTGACGTTGTTGTAGTCATAGGAAGTGCGCAGGCTGGTAGCGGGCTTGATCAGTTTAAACATCTTGTATACGTCGTCCCGTTCATAACCCAGACAGGGGATGTAGGTGCCCGATTGGTACGGCAGTCCGGTACGGTGGATCATAATGTCTTTGATCAACAGGTTGTCGCTCACCCAGGGGTCGAACATTTCAAAATCGGGGAGGTGTTTTTTAACCGGATCATCCCAATCCACCTTTCCCTCATCAACCAGCATGGCCATCAGCAGTGCGGTAAAGGATTTGGACACCGATCCGATCTGAAAAGCCGTATGTTCGTCAACCGGATTCCCATTGCCCAATTCTTTTTCTCCAAAGCCTTTGGCATAAATGATTTGATCGTCTTTGACGATAGAAAGAGCCAGGCCCGGAATCTGCCACTCTTTGATGACTTGTTGGGTATAGGCTTCGATGTTTTGAAAGATTTCCTCTTGATTAACCGTTTGTGCAGCAAGAGTTAGAGAAAGAACGCTACAAAGCGAAAAGATAAGGATACGGATGTTTTTCATGGTGGTTGGTTTTGAACAAAGGTAGGATTTTTTGTGGAAATGGTAAAAAGCGGTACCTTAGAGGTCGAATATGTAGCGTTATGACAAAAATAAAGAAAGCATGGTTTTGCCAGGATTGCGGCTACGAGTCGGCCAAATGGTTGGGTCGCTGTCCCTCTTGCGGGGCGTGGAATTCGATGATCGAAGAGGTCTTGGCCAAAGAGCCGGAAGGTCTCCACCAAGTCGGTGGGAGCAGCCCCTCAAAGTCCAAACCGGTGGCGTTGCCGGAGGTGACTTTTTCTAAAGAGGCGCGCATATCGTTAAATAATGCAGAGGTAGACAGACTGCTGGGCGGAGGATTGGTAGAAGGCTCCATAGTATTGCTGGGCGGGGAACCGGGGATTGGAAAGTCTACCCTGAGCCTGCAAATTCCTTTGTATTGTCCTCATTTAAAAACGCTTTATGTTTCCGGCGAAGAGAGCGCCCGTCAGATTAAGTTGCGGGCTAACCGATTGGCTCCGCCCGAACAGGCTACGGATCATTGCTATATTTTATGCGAGACGCTGCTCGAAAACATCTTGCAACATGCTCAGGAAGTGAATCCGGCGCTGATCGTCATCGACTCCATCCAAACGATGTACAGCCACCATTTGGACTCTTCTCCGGGTTCTGTTTCGCAGATTCGGGAGTGTGCGGCGCGGCTGTTGCAGTACGCCAAAGAGCGGAATACGCCGGTGATCCTGATTGGACACATTACCAAAGAGGGGAGTATTGCAGGTCCTAAAGTGTTGGAACATATTGTAGATGTGGTATTGCAGTTTGAGGGCGACAGCAAAAACAGTTACCGGATTTTGCGTGGGATAAAGAATAGGTTTGGCTCGGTGGCGGAACTGGCGATTTTTGAGATGCTGCAAAATGGCCTGCGTCCCGTAAGTAATCCCTCCGAAATATTGATTCCCATGCACGCCGAATCGTTGAGCGGAATTGCGGTGGCGGCCATGGTCGACGGGAGCCGTCCCTTTTTAATCGAAACGCAGGCCTTGGTCAGTACAGCGGCGTACGGTACGCCCCAACGTTCTGCTACCGGTTTTGACACCCGCCGCCTGAATATGTTGCTGGCGGTGTTGGAGAAACGGGCAGGTTTTAAACTGTCGGTAAAAGATGTTTTTTTAAACATGGCGGGAGGATTAAAGGTCAACGATCCGGCGGTGGATTTGGCCGTTACGGCAGCAATTCTCTCGTCTAATTTTGACCTCCCCTTACCCCCACGCACCTGTTTTGCGGCGGAAGTGGGGTTGAGCGGTGAAGTCCGTCCGGTGGCCCATATTGACCGGAGGATTGCCGAGGCGCAAAAGTTGGGATTTGAATCGATCTATGTCTCCAAATTCAGTGGAAAAATAGATGCGGAGTTGGGTAAAAAAATTAAAGTAATCTCTTTGGCCGACATGGGCGGGTTGTGCAGGGTCGTATCGGGGAGGGGATAGTCATGCATCTTTTTTATACTCCGGAGATAGACGGCGCCACAGGTTCTACCTACCTGCTTTCCGAAGAAGAATCCAAACATGGCGTGCGGGTGTTGCGGTTGGTCAAGGGAGATACGGTATATTTGACCGACGGAAAGGGAACGCTTTGGCGGGCTGCGGTGGCGCAGGCGGCTGATAGGGCGTGTCTGTTGCAGATAGAAGAACGGTTTGATGATTGGGGCGCCCGTTCCTATTATGTACATTTGGCGGTGGCTCCGACCAAAAACAGCGACCGATACGAATGGATGGTGGAAAAATGTACCGAAGTAGGGGTAGACGAAATTACCCCCCTCATTGCCGCCCGGTCCGAACGAAAAGTCTATAAAACCGACCGCATCCAGCGGATTGCGGTATCTGCGATGAAACAGTCGCTCAAAGCCCGGTTGCCGTTGATTCATCCGGCCATATCGTTGGAAGCGTTTATGGATCGACCCTTTGACGGGATAAAACTGATGGCTCACTGCGGCGGAGGGGCCCGCATATCGCTGCAAGAAGCGTTATCTGCCTCTCCGTCACACAGGATGCTGATCTTAATAGGTCCAGAAGGGGATTTTTCTCCCGAAGAGGTATCTTTAGCAGAAGCCAAAGGCTTTCAATCAATTCACTTGGGCGCTTCTCGCCTGCGCACAGAAACCGCCGCACTTACCGCGGCCATAGGGGCGTACCTGTTTGGGAATGTTGAATACCATAATTGCCCTACACCAAACGTCAACAGGTTTTTCTTAGCATTTGTTCCCACTCCGGAGTGATCTCAAAAGAGGATCCTGTCTCTTTGTCGTAGGTAGACATGACGCTGAGGCTCTTGACGCGAATGATGCCCTTGTTGTCTACGATCTGTTGCGTAAAGTGGACGCTTTTTTTGCCGATGCGGTGCAAAGCGGTCTCCACATAAAGCAGATCTGTTAAAAAAGAGGGTCGCACAAAGTCATACTCGGTGTGCACCATAATAAGGATCCGGCGGCTGTGTCGCAGGTCGATGACGCCTCCAAGGGTTTTCATCATAAAATCGTGGCGCGCCAAATCAAAGTAGTGGCCGTAGATCACGTTGTTTACGTGGCCAAGCATATCAACGTCGTTAAAGCGGATTTGAATGGGGAATTTATGCATATATATAGGCTATTTTCGGATGATTTGGACCTCGCCGTTGCATCCGAGTTTGAGGATGGAGGAAGGTTTTCCGGTGGCGGGGGGTTCGCAGGCGGGGTCTACGCAATAATCTACTTGTTGGCGCAACTTAGGGTCTATGGAGTCAAAATGTTCGGGGGCGAGCCGACCGGTGAAGTTGGCTGACGTAGAGACAATCGGCTTGCGAAATTGTTGCAACAGCATGGAGCAAAAAGGGTGGCGTACCACCCGAATGGCTACGCTGCCGTCCGGCGCAAGGACTTCGGGCGCCAACCCGTCGGGGTGTTGAGCAGCAGATCGGGCGTCCGGATAAATAATAGTTAGGGGGGTGTCGCTGACTTCGATTAGGGAGTAAGCGATTTCGGGAACTTGCGTTACATACCGTTCGATTTGCGCCACGGAGTCTGCCAACAGGATAAAACTTTGACGCTCCGATCGTCCTTTCAACCCGATGATTTTATGCACGGCTGCGCTGAAGGTCGCGTCGCAGCCCAAGCCCCAAACGGTGTCGGTGGGGTAGAGGATGATTCCTCCCCGATTTAAGATGGCTAAGGCCTTTTTGATTTCGCTGTGTATCATAATACGAAAAGTTCGACGACCACCGGATAATGGTCGGAAAAGGGGACTTTAAGGGTTTGGTGAGAACGCATATTAAAGCTTTGGTTATAAAATATATAATCAATCCTGAGTGCCGGCCAGAGGTAACGAAAAGTAGCCCCGAATCCTTTTCCTCCATACTTGAAACTGTCGTTTAACCCTTTTTGCAGCCGGTGGTAGGTGTAGGAAGTTGGGGTGTCGTTTAAATCTCCGCAGAATAAAAAGGGAATATCTGTGGTTTGCAGATGGTCAGCAACGATTTCTACCTGCAGTGCCCGAATTTGGAACGCATCCCGAATCCGTCTATGGGCCCGGATAATCTCGTCGGGATTTTCGGGAATTTCCCGTATCCGGTCAACCATAGCATTGAGGGATATATTGTTGGATTCTAAATGAGTCGTATAAACTCTGATGATTCGTCCATGGAAGTTAAGGTCGGCATAAATGCAGGTTCTAAAAGTGTTGGGAAGTGTTAATTCGCCCACGGCAACAATAGGAAAACGGCTAAAAATGACGTTTCCCCGGTACGATTTTTTTTGATTCTTTTGACTAAAGCATTGATATGGATAAGCCCCAAAGAGTCGGGCTATTTGGGCGGTGTCGGGATAAAAAAACTCCTGCATGCATACCACGTCGATGTGTGAGGCGTCTAAGACCCGACTGATTTCTACTAAGGTCTCTTCCCGCGTTTTTTTTTCATAACCCTGAAAATTACATACATTATAAGTGGCAATTTTAAGCGATACTCCGGATTCGGCCTCTTGGGGCCGGCTCCAGCGCACAAAAAGATCTGCAAAAAGGAGGGCAGGCAGCAGGCAAATAAAAGGAATCCAGGTGGCGTTAGAACGTTTGAGCAGGCCCAAAAGGAGCAGTAGCAGGTTGACCAAAACTAAGGGTACAAAATAAAGTCCAAAAAAGGCCGGAATCCAGGTAATGGTTGGACTGATGTATACACAACCGCAGGCAAAGACCAGGGCTATTCCCAAAATGAAAGTGATGATTTTCAGGAACCAACGCAGGAGAAAGGAGAGGGCCTTCATCTTAAAGGTATGACTTTAAAAGTAGATCCGGTTTCGGTTTTTCTTGCGCCAGTACCAAATCAGCAACCAGGCAAAAATCATTCCGCCCAAATGGGCAAAATGAGCTACATTGCTTCCGCGGTCGGTAATGCCCAAAATGAGTTCAAGCATGCCATAAATCAGCACAAACCATTTGGCTTTTAAGGCAATTGGTGGAAATAGAAGCTGCAACACATTGTTGGGGAAGAGCATCCCGTACCCCAAAAGTACCCCGTATATGGCGCCCGAAGCGCCCACCGTAGGGGTCATCAGCATCTGGTAATAGTCCATAGAATGGGCGGGCATCGATTGGGAAGTGAGCCAAAGCACAAAGGTATGAAAGGCTGCGGCACCCAAGCCGGTGGCCATATAAAAGAGGAAAAAACGCTTGCTTCCCCATGTGTATTCTAATGCTGAACCAAAAATCCACAACGCATACATGTTAAAGAAGAGGTGTACAAAGTTTCCGTGCATAAATATATGCGTGATAAACTGGTAGGGCTTAAAGAACGGGGAGGCGGGATAAAAGAGACCCAATTTTTGGTACATTACGTCTCCGATTATATAGGTAGCCAGCAACATAATCGCGTTGATCATCAGGAGGTTTTTGATGACCGGCTGCATATTGGCAAAGGGATTTCTGCTTTGATAATAATTCATATCGTTATAGAGGTTCTTTTAATTCAAAAAATGGTCGATTTCTTCCATGGAAATAATACGCATACAGGGTTTGCCCAAGGGCGAAATGGCAGGTTGGCCGCAGGCAAAGAGTTTTCCGATAAACTGCATGGCTTCTTCGGGCTGCAACGGGCCTGAGATCGCGGGAGCTTCGGACAAGGCTAAAGCTAAAGCAATTCCCTGCGCGCATTCAAGGCGAATCGTTTGGGATTGTTCGTCAAGTTGGGTGGCCAGCCGTTGGATCATCTGTGCAATATCATCGTTCTCTGTAGAATAACCAACAGGCAAGCCGTAAACTGCGACATGCTCTTTGCCTGCGGGTCGAATGTCAAATCCCATTTGCAGCAATTCTTTTTGCCACTCTTGAAACAGGAGGACACTTGCCGGATTTATGGTATATTCTTGCGGAAAAATGCTTTGCTGACTTTCTCGTTCCTGAGCGGAGATCAAATGTACATAATGTTCGAAACAAACCCGCTGTCTTGCCCGCTGCAGGTGTACCAGCAATAGTCCCGATTTAACGGGCGTGAGCAGGTATTTCCCTTTTAGCAGACAAACAGAAGGTTGTTGAGTCTGTATCTGAAGCGGCGAAGCAAAAATTTCTGGAGAGGTGTCGTACAATAAAGGTTTATTAAACCGATCTTCGTTAAAGGGATTAAACAACGGATCAAAGTCAATTTTAGGGGGAGGTGCAAAGAGTCCGCGTTGGAGAGGCGGGATTAAAGGCGCTCCTTCCATATCAAAATCGATGCTGGGCCCCAGGGCATTTTTTCCCAGCGCCTCTTTTACGGATGCCTGAAGAATCTGAAAAATCATCTGCTCATTCTCGATTTTAACCTCTGTCTTGGCGGGATGAATGTTTACATCAACTTCGCGGGGATCGACCTCCATAAAAATGCACCACGATGGCCAACTGTTTTCGGGAATCATTCCCTGATAGGCGTTGAGTACGGAACGTTGAAAATAAGCGCTCTTAAAAAATCGCCCGTTGATAAAAAAGAATTGATTTCCGTAGCTTTTACGGACATTGTCGGGTTTGCCGATGTAGCCCGACACATTAACGACAGAGCTGTTAACCTTAAAGTCCACCAACTCTTGATTCATCTCTTTGCCTAAGAGTCTCATGATCCTCTGTTTGAGGGGGGTGGGGGGCAGGTGGTACAACTCCTCTCCGTTGTGGATGAGGGAAAACTCGATGGAGCAACGACAGAGAGCCATTTGGGTAAATGCGTTTACAATATGTTTAAACTCAGAGGCGTCCGATTTCAAAAACTTCCGTCTGGCGGGCATATTAAAAAAAAGATTGCGGACTTCGAAATTGGCCCCCGCCTGACACGAAACATCTGATTCGTCGATGTATTGACCTCCTCGAATATGCAATTGAATACCTGTTTCCTCCTCTTTCTTTCGTGTTTTTAACGTCAGGTCTGCCACGGCGGCGACGGCTGCCAACGCTTCGCCCCTAAAACCGAATGTTTCAATACAATCCAAATCTTCTACCTGACTAATTTTAGAAGTGGCGTGTCGTTCAAAGGCAATCCGCGCCTCTTTGGGAGTCATCCCGCAACCATTGTCTACCAATTGAATCAGGCTGCGTCCGGCGTCTTCTATAACCAAACTGATTTGGGTAGCGCCTGCATCTACGGCATTTTCGAGTAACTCTTTGACTACAGAGGCGGGACGCTGGACCACCTCTCCGGCGGCGATGCGATTGGCAATATGATCGGGGAGAATTTGAATCATGTTATAGGGTAACGATCATGGAGTATTTGATAATAATTTGAACATTATCCCCAGTCCGTTGGCAAAATAAAGGATGGCGATCAACAGTACTGCAATGGATAGGATTACTGCCATACGCACTAACCGGTTGTCGCCGGCATGGCGGCGGTTCTCGTAGAGCGCACGTTGAAAACTCCCCCGAATACTTCTGCCGGGATAGTAAAGACGCTCTTCCCGAGTACGTGGATCCGTATCTGAGGGAGTCGGAGTAAGGAGTATCCCTTTTTTTTGCTTTTCTGCCTCCCTGAGGGCGCGGAGTTTGGCCGCACGCTCCGCCCGCTCCTCTTTTTCGGGATCATAATAGAGAGGCCGATAGGTAAAGACCCTGTGTTTGGGCGTTTTAAAAAAACTGATGCGAAAAGCCATAATGCTGATGTGTTTCAGCAAAGATAGGGATTTTTTCCGTTGCCATTATACCATTCTGGTTATCGGTTTTGTTACACCTTGTAAAAGAGTTTCCAACTGCCCGCCTGCACTTGCAAAACCTACGGTTATTTCATTTGCCAAATCTATCATTAACCTGTTTCTTGTTTGGGCGGTTTGGGTGGTTACACGCTTTACGCTTTCGTCAAAAGGCGAAAGAATGAGCAGGCGGTTTTCTTGCAAAGCTTTCTCAAATTCGGGTTCTAATTTTT
>WRJW01000188.1 GCA_009778375.1 Bacteroidota bacterium | reverse complement strand
TTTTTTTTGTAACATTGCAACCTTTTATAAATAATAAGCGCATGAACGAGGTAGTGATAACCTTTTTTCAGGGAGTTCTGGTGGGCTTGGGAGCATCTATCCCCTTGGGGCCGGTAGGTGTGCTGTGTGTACAACGCACCCTAAGCAAAGGGAGGTATTCGGGTTTTATATCTGGCATGGGCGCCGCTTTGGTAGATACTTTTTTTGCCGCGCTCGCCGTATTGGGACTTGCTTATATTCAGCTATTTATAAAATCTCATGAATCTTATTTTCTTTGCCTTGGCGGCCTGTTGGTGGTTTTTATCGGTCTAAAAATCTACCTCAGCAATCCGGTAAAACAGATTCGGCAGGCCAATCCCAAAAAGCGCCGGTTAGAAGATTTTTTGTCGGTAGCCCTGCTGACTATTTCCAACCCCGGAGCCCTGCTTTTATTTTTATGGCTTTTTGCCTTAGTCGGCCTCAATATCAACGCTACAGCAGGCTCCTTTACCATCTCTACCGTATTATGGGGCGTTTTTGTTGGCGCAGGGTTGTGGTGGTACGGCTTGAGTACTACCATTAGCATATTTCGCAATAGGTTTCGATTAAAACAATTGTGGATGATCAACCGGATTTCGGGCATTGTGATAATGGCCCTGGGGATGATCACCACTTTAAAAGGGATTTGGATGTTTATCACCCCTTTTCTGAATTATTTTCAAAAATAGTATTACCTTTGTCCCAAATTTCCGGGGATGTTTTGGTTTTGACAGCAGATCGTGTCGGAAAGTAAGCATGTCGAGCGTGGTGTCTTTGCTCGTAAATATCAGGATACACGCCATAACTGGCAACAACACTTATGCACTCGCAGCCTAGAATTAACCTCAGGTTAACGGCTTAATCCTCCTCAACAAGGTTGGGGAAGACGAGTATCCCGCCCCGCTTTTGCCTATTGGGCGGCGGCATTATGGGGTATCGTTACAAATGGCTGGTTGCGCCGACTCCGTTACCGCGCAGCAAGAAATCAGCGGATAAGGAATGGATAGCTTTCCTGCAGGCAGTCTGCTCCCGACAATCAACAACAGGATAAACATGTAGAAAGCTTTTGGATAGTCTGTTTGGACGGCGGTTCGAGTCCGCCCATCTCCACAACCTTATACCTATGAAAATTTTTACTACTGCCTTGTGCACAGCCCTTTTTTTAACGGGCGCCTGTTGCAGTTCTACTCCTGAGACAACAGGGGTACGCAAAGAGGTTAGAACTGCAACCGCTTCTAACACAGCACCCTTTAGTCAGGGGATTGAAGCAAACGGATTCCTGTTTATATCGGGCACCTTAGGCGTCGAAGCAACTACCGGTATGCTTGCCGGAGACGACGTGGTGTCTCAATTAACTCAAATTGTGAAAAACATTTCCCAAATTCTTGAGGAGGCGGGATCTTCCCTTAAAGATGTTGTTAAGGCTACTGTTTTTTTGACCGATATGCAAAACTATGCTGCCATGAATGAAGCCTACCTAACCCTTTTTCAAGCCCCGTATCCTGCAAGGACTTGCGTAGAAATAAGCAGGTTGCCAAGGGCTGGAGCTTTAATCGAGGTCGAAGTCATTGCCGTAAAGGGAAAATAGCGCAAATTTAAAAAATTCTTTACCTTTGTCGCATGACAAAGTTACCCGTCATCGGTATCTTAGGCATCGGGGTAATCGGCTCTGCCTTGGCGCATGGTTTCGCCACGGCTGATCCTCCCTATCCACTTCTCCTTTCGTCGCTAGATAAGAGAAATATGACCGCATTGGCCTCCTCTTTTCCGGAACGTATTACCCTTGCGACCGATAATCAGCAAATGCTGGACAGGGCCGATTGGGTAATTTTAGCCATTCCTCCAGCACAAAGCGAATCGATCCTGCGGTCGTTGCGTTTCCGCCCGGATCATAAGGTGATTAACCTTCTGGCAGATAAAAGTTTGGAACAAATTGCCGAATGGATTGGGCCTACAGCTCTTTTGGCTCATATGGTTCCCTTGTCCTTTGTATCCCAACATTTTGGGCCCATTGTCGTTTACCCGCGATCCCAGGAGTTGATACGGTTGATGGCCCCTCTTGGGGAGATAATTGTAGCTGGCAGTCCTCTACAAGTACATGTTTTTCAATCTATCACCGGACTTATGGCTTCCTTTGACACCCTCTTGGACTATATTGTGCATTGGGCCGGAGATCAGGGAGTGGAAGAGCTATCGGCCAAAGCTTATGCGACTTCCTTCTTTGGCGCTCTATGTAAACAGGCAGCACAGGCGACTGCCGAAAGGCTCCACGAGTTGGCCGGCGAGATGACCCCCGGCGGCATTAATGCCATGGTAAAAAGGCATCTTGAAGAACATAACTCTCTAAAAAACTGGATAGAAGCTTTGAATCCTGTAATGGCTCGTCTTGCTGCTGCCAAAAAATAAAATACCATGAAAAAAAATTTCCTGACTGCCTTGTCGGTATGCTGCTTTTGGAGCGTATGCGCACAAGATCTCTCCTACTTTCTACCCAAGGGTGACTTTGGCTACAACCCCAAAATACCCACTCCCAAAGAATTTTTGGGTCATGAATTGGGGCAACAACACGTAACATACGACCTGGCGGCTGCTTATATGCAATTGCTGGCCCAAAAATCGGACAGAATCGTGACCGAAGAACGGGGCCGTACCTATCAGTACCGTCCCATCCTTTTTCTCTACATCAGTACCCCGGAAAATCTGAACAACCTTGAAGCGATTCGGAAAACTCACCTCAAATTGTGCGACCCTCAGAAGTCTGGCGAATTGGATCCCTCCGATATGCCTATTGTTACCTGGCTGAGTTACAGCATTCACGGTAACGAGGCCAGCGGGGTAAATGCATCGCTCGCCGTGGCGTACTTTTTGGCGGCGGCTCAGGGGCCTGAAATCGATCGACTCCTGAACAATGCCGTAATCATCCTGCAACCCGGAGCCAATCCCGATGGGATTCAGCGTTTTGCCACCTGGGTAAATAACGCCCGCAGCTTTACGCCCGTAACAGATCCCAATTCGCGGGAGTTTAGAGAACCTGCTCCGGGCAGCCGAACCAACCACTACTGGTTTGATCTCAACAGAGATTGGATCACCGTGCAACATCCCGAAAGTTTTTACCGAGCTCAGGTATTAAACGAATGGCATCCTACCCTTTTTTCCGATTTTCACGAACAGGGCGCTACCAACGGCCTCTTTTTTTCGCCCGGAATCGAGACGAGTCAAAACCCATTTATTCCCAAAGAAAATTTTGAGATGATGCGCAAGATTGCCGAACAATACCACACCCGGTATATAAGCGACATTGGAACGCTAAGTTTTACCAAGGAGACCTTTGACACCTGGTTTCCCGGAACAGGAGACGTGGTGCCCAGTTTGTTTGGCGGCGTCAGTTTTCTTTTTGAACAGACCAGCGCACGCGGACATATTCAGGAGCGCAACGGAGTTACCATTCGCTTTGCCGACGCGATCCGGAATCAGGCCTACGGGTCATACTCAACCCTCTTTGCAGGCGTAGATAAGAAAGACGAACTGCTCAACTACCAACGTACCGCCTACAAAGAGGCCAAACAAGAGTCTGCAAAAGCAACCGTTAAAGGTTATGTATTTGGAAATAAAGAAAATAAATCGTATGATGTGGAGTTTTTCAGAATTTTAAAAGCAAATAACATCCATGTTTACCGGTTGAACAAAAATGTGACCGTTTCAGGGAAAATTTTTCCAAGTTCGGATTCCTATATAGTGCCGTGCGATCAACAGGAATACCGGATGATACGTACCATTTTTGAAGCGAATCACCACTTTGTAGACAGTATCTTTTACGACGTCACTACCTGGACGATCCCTTTGGCCTTTAGTATGCACTGGGGCGAAATAAATACAACCACGGGACTCATTGGCGAAAAAGTGGAAGAAATAACCCCATCGGACTTTGAAGCGCCTCCCGCATCGGATTTTGCCTATCTATTTGAAATCAAAGATTTTTACTCCTATAAATTCCTTTACCGCCTTTTGGAAAAGAATATAAAACTGAGGGTCGGAGACCTTCCGTTTAAGATGGAGGTTTATGGTAAGCTACGCGATTTTGGTTACGGAACGATCATGATTCCCGTAAGTTTGCAGCAGTACGATAGGGAGGCGTTGCACAGCATAGTTGTCCAAGCCGGTAAAGATGTTCCGGTAGAAATATTGGCCGTAAACGGCGGTTGGGCCGATCCGATTGACTTGGGAAGCCCTCATTTTAAGGAGATTAGCCTGCCACAAATTGCCATCATTTGGGGACAGGGCGGATCCTCGGACGGGATTGGCGCCATCTGGCATCTGCTTGACTACCGTATGAATATACCCGCCACCCTTTTAGAATACTCCTTAGTGGGCAATGCAAGCATTGACCTCATGCCCTATAACCTGATTGTTGTTTGCGGTAACTTTAGGTTTGACCCTTTGGCCATGGAAAAACTTAAGGCATGGGCGGGACAGAGGAACAATACAATTATTGGCATTGGACAGGCATACAGGATGTTGAATGAGCTTGAACTCGCAAAGATCAACACGCTGAAAAAAGTAGAGGCAGACAATAAGGCTACCTATCTTGACTTTTCTACCAGATCCGATGTCGATCCCAACGCCTCCATCAGCGGCGTCATTTTAGAAAGTTACCTTGATCCTTCGCACCCTGTTGCCTACGGAATAGGCGCCAATACCGTCAATACCCTAAAGTATAACGCCAACATTTTTTCCAAACCAAAGGGAAAATATATGAGTCCCGTTCATTACACAAAAACCCCTCTGTTAAGCGGTTGTATTACCACAAAAAACTTGGAAAAATTGGCCGAAACGCCCGGCGTTTTAGCCAGCCGAAACGTGCTCTTTTTTGCCGACGACCCCTGCTTTAGGGGGCATTGGTTCGGCTCTATGCGCTTGCTGTTAAACGCGTTCTTCTTTAGAGAATTAATGCCTGCAGAAAAAATTGAAACGGTAGAGGAGCCCACAAAGCCATAGCTTAAACCGGATAGGCAATGCGTTGATGATAGATCTCGAGCAGCCTCTTTTTTAAGACCTCTTTAACGCTAACAATTTCTTTCATACTTATATTGGCTTGATCAAACTGTCGGCCCGAAATGCGCTCCCATACCATACGATCTATCATCTCGTCCAAACGCTCGGGCGAATAATCCGTCAGGCTGCGTGCGCCGGCTTCTGCCACATCGGCCATCATAACAATAGCTTCTTCTTTGCTTACGGGTAACTTGCCCCGGTAACAAAAGGGAGCTGTTTGGGCGGGGTCTCCTCCTCTGTCGCAAAAAATTCGGTAAAAATAAGCGGTCATGGTGGTGCCGTGGTGGCTGCGGATAAAATCAGAAACTAAGGGAGGCACTCTGTATTGTTTGGCCAATTCTATCCCCTGATCCACATGATTGATAATAATTTTAGCGCTTTCTTCGGGGCTCAGCTCCTGATGTGGATTAAGACCTCTTTGATTTTCGATAAAATAGGCGGGTTTGCCCATCTTGCCAATATCGTGATAAAGAGCTCCCACTCTGGCCAATAGCGCATTGGCTCCTACCTCTCGAGCCGCAGCATCGGCTAAGTTGGCTACCTGCAACGCGTGCTGCATACTGCCCGGAGCTTTTTGTGCAAACAATTGCATCAAGGGCGTAGTGGTATCGGAGAGCTCTTTGAGTCGTGATTCCGATACAAAGCCAAAGAGGTGTTCCCAAAGGTACACCACCGGATAGGCGGCTATGATTAACAGGGCGTTCCCCAAAAAATAACGGCAAAAGCGCCACTCCATAGCCACAAAAGAGCCGTTTTCAATCAGGCGAAAAGCAATATAACCAAATGTATAGCAGATAAATACAATAAATGCCGAAAAAAACTGCATCCAGCCCCGATTCCAAAAATGAAAGACAAAAACCGCCACGGCTCCCGCTCCTGCATTCAAAAAGAGCCACTCCATGCCGTGGGGAGCCATCAACGTTATCGGCAATAAGCCTATCCAATAGAGGGGAAGGGCAAGTCTCGAAGGAAAAAAAGCGGCTGTATAGAGGGCAAAAACGGGAAATGGAATCATGAAAAGCCCTCCGGCGTTGATATGGCCCAACAAGACCGCCGTCAAGAGCATGACGGGAGGCTGTACAAGGATAAAGCCAAGGTATGATTTGTTTGTTAAAGATGCCGGATAAAGAAAAGTCAGGGTAATATACAAGGCCGCCATACACAACAACATAGCTATAAGTTGTCCCAATTGCAGCAGATGGCGGTTGCCCAAAAAACCATACGCCCTATAATATTCTGCCTGAAAAGAGTCCAAAATCTGTACCGCGTCATCGTCTAAAACTGCGCCCCGAGCCACCAACAGTTGTCCGCTGTATACCCTCCCTTTGGCCACCGCTATATCGGTCAATCGGTTTTGTTGTACCGACAAGGTGGTTTTTTCGTCAAACCTGAGGTTGGGAGCCAAATAATCGCTTAGACTCCATTGCTCCATCAGGAGGGGCGACAGACCTCTTCCAACCACAGGACCAAGCATCTCTGCCAAATAGTCCGCGGCAGTTGCAGGATTAAACAACTCCCATGCGGGACGCTCGAAAGATTCCATTCCATCGACTAAAACGACTATGCCATCGGGCGCCATCCCCTCCTGCTCCTCTCTGTTCATGATGCCTTTGCGGTATATTTCGTCCATGATGGCTAACACACGTTCAAACAGAATAACAGAATCGGCATCCGGTTTGATCCGTTGAATAAGGCTACGGAGTCGATCTGCTTCTACTTGATTCATAAATACATAATATGGACGAATGTGGGAAGCCATGGCTTCCTGCTCCTTTTTTAACTCCTCTTGAGACTTGAGGATGGGAAAATCAAAAGGAGCCGTTACGTTTTCATAGCCCCAGATTTCTCCTTTTTGGTATTCGTATTTAAACTTGCCTTTGGTAGGCAAAAGCAGGGATAGCAGGATCGCTGCACCCAAAAAGGCCAACAAAATAGCGCCTTTTTTATTCCATGAGTATTTCATTATTCTTCTCCTCTACGGCATATAGGGTTATAACTACAATATTTACAATGTGCCCTCTCCTGCGTTTGGACAAAAGGACGGTTTAGGTCAAAGAGCTCGGTCAGGCTTTGGCCCAACAGCATCCGGTACTCCTCCATATAAGGAGTAAAATCCGTTACTTCTTGTTTAACAGACTTGTCGAACAAGAGGCAAGAGGCAGTTGCATCAAACAGCTTGGAGATATAGTAGAGCGAAGGCACGGCTTGTGCCATCGGGTGCTCTGCCGAGTAAAGCATTACATACCAAAATATTTGAAAAACAGCGCTGTTTTGAAGGTCGCGTTCTGGAGCAAAGAGTGCGGAGCACGAAGCAAACGAGCGCTGATCTTTGCCCGTCTTGTAGTCCACCACATAAATCTGGCCCCTCTCTTCCTGAATCCGATCAATACGTCCGCTTAGAACAAGAGAACGTTGCGGAGCAAAGGTGAACCTCATCGTTATTTTTTTCTCTATTTCATTGAGTTTAAAAGGTGTATGTTCCTTGTCATAACGGATAAGCTGCACAATATACAGCATGAGTACGTCGGCCAAAATCAGCCAGCGCCCTTGCTCAAAGAGAGGGGCAGCGGTATGTTTGGGGGCATAAACATCCAAAATAGCCTCTTCCACACCCCTCCGAATCCGTTCTTTATCTTTAAGGACTCCCTCCAAATCTCTCGCCGTGATCAAACTTCCTGAAAAGGGTTTGTAGAGGAGTTCCATGACCCGATGCAACAGAATACCCAAGCTCCTTCCGTCTGCCTCTTCCTGTACCGCCCCCTCTTCTTTGATTTGCTCTATAAATCTAAAGTAAAACTGCAAAGGGCACTGCAAGTAGGCGTTGAAGGCGGTTGGGGTTAAATATTGGTCGGCATATTGATCTAAATAACTCATTAACATCTCTTTACAAATACCCATTTTTTCTTTTTGAATTTCGGGTGGAGGGGCCGGCAAAACAAGGGGAAGCGAGAGGGTTTTTCGCACAATACGGTGGGGAGATTCGGCTTCCAATTGGAGGAGGTAGCGGCTTTGCTCCCCATTTTGCACCCCATCTCCTCCGGTAGCATAAAGCAGCGATACTTTTTGGGCGCGCTGGATCAACCGGTAAAAATAATAGGCATAGATCGCCTCATGATCCTGGGTAGTCGGTAATCCAAACCCGGATTTTAGGTTATAGGGAATAAAGGAGGGGGCCTCTTTAGATCCGGGTAAAAAACCCTCCTGAGTCGAGAGCAGTACAATATGTTCAAAATCTAAGGTTCGCGTCTCTAAAATACCCATCACCTGAATGCCTTGCAAAGGCTCGCCGCTAAAAGGCACAGAAATACCCCGGAGCATTTGGCGCAGCAGGTTAAAGAACAAAGGCATTGTGATATGTAACCCACACGTTTGCAAAGTATTGCTCCATTTGTTGAGTTCCATACACGCTAAACGCAATACGGGCAGCAAGAGGGGATCGCCCTTTTCTGACTGTGCAGCCTCTGCCTCAACAAAGGCAAACAATTCCGCCAAAAAAGTCAGCCACTCCCCGTGATCGTTCGGATAACAGGCCATACGCTGCAGCCATGGATCGCTATCCAAAGCATCGGCGGGTACAAAGAGCAGATTTTCATTAATTATCCGTCTTTTCATATCTTCCGCCCCCTTCGGGCACAGAAATGCCATAAAGGGGTGACTCAAGAGTCGGGATACCTCTACATGATAATAGGAACACGATTTATCCCGCACACGGGCACTTTGATAGAGCATCAGCAGCGCATCGACAAAGGTATATAAGGAAGTTTTGGCCAAAGGATAGCCCATGGTAACGTTAACGTCGGAGGCAACTTGGGGCAGAGCCGAGAGGAGGGGAATCAAAAGGGATTCATCGCATAGTACCACGGCGGCGCTCTTATCGGTATGGAGCCGGTTGTTTTGGATGATTTGGGGGACGATTTTGGCTTGCATAACTTCTGAGGGTAACGCCCAAGCTTCGATTTCTTTGGGTTGCGAAAAATCGGTATAGGAGGCCTTTGGGTCTGCAGGAGGAAATGCCGTTATGTTTTCTCTTAGAAACTTTCCGGCCTCCTGACGCGTGTCGTTGATATAATAATTATCTCTATCCCAATAAAATTGAGCTAATCCTACCGCCTGTAGCCGCCCAAAGAGTATACGCTCGCAACGGTTCAAGGCGTTAAATCCTATAAAAACGTAGGACAAAATCGCCGGGTTGAGATCGGGCAGATCCTCCTGCTCCGCCACCTGCCGGTACAACATTCCCTCGTAGGCCAATCCCTGATCTGACAAAGCGCTCCTGAATCGGGAATACAAGGGAAACATCATCTTCCACATTTGGGAAAAAGATTGCTGCAATTCGGTTTTTTGAGGTTGAAAACTGCTCCAGAACATCCGTACCGCCGCCACCTGTTCTGGCGTAAGGAACGTATAATCCCCTTCGATTATTTTTTGGTCGGAGAGGTTTTGAAAAAGGGCATCGGCGTTAACCAAATATTTGTCTACCTGATCAAAATCCCTCAACAGCATCTCGCCCCAAAAGTAAAAGCGGTCAAAAGAATCAAGCCGGTCAACGGCTGCGACCGATTCAAGCGACCGATACGCTTTATACAATTCGACCAGCAGCCGCAGGTTGTCGGAGGGGCGACGACCGGCCCATGAAAAGATTAAATCGGCAATGGAGCAAAATTCGGGCATCCACAATGGCTGCCTGATCTGCTTGGACAACGACTCGGCAAAAAAAAGTCCGGCCCTCCTCCCCGGAAAAACCAAACAAAGTTTAGAAATATCTGAACCGTATTTATCGTATAAATCGCGGCTTACTCTATCCAAAAAAGAATCCATCCGTAGAAATTTTGCAGCGTCACAAAAATAGTCTATTTTTACATAAAATCCCAATTATGATTGTTCGTAGATTAGAAGAAGTAATCAGCAGTAAATTGTTTACCGGAAAGGTCATTGTATTGACAGGGCCTCGACAGACCGGAAAAACGACCTTGATTCACAATGTTCTACGAAAT
>WRJW01000187.1 GCA_009778375.1 Bacteroidota bacterium | reverse complement strand
ATACGGTTTGACGCACCAACACTGCGAACTGTGGCAATGGATTTTAATTGTTTTAAACTCTGCCCTTCTCGCCGTTCTATTGCTGTCCATCGCGAATCAAAACGGTCAATCACGCTGATTAGATTTATCAGTTTCCAATCAATATTCAGATTGAAGTTAAATGTTTTATTTTCCATATTTTACACTTTTATATGATACGATTTGATACGAAAATATACGATAGTGATACGAAATGTTATTACAAGACTTTGTTGAGGGTTGCACCGTTCAAAAATTTCATCTACCTTTGGTCGTTTAATTTTTTATGAAAAAACAGGGGATCATAATAGGTATTGCATTTGTACTGTGTTTGTTATGCCTTTGTGTATACTTCTATATTCGGCTCAAAGAGGAGGTTGCTGTCAAGACTCCTTCTGAGACGGTTTTTCAGGCGATTCCGCCGGACGCTGTTTTGTTGCAAAAATTTGGCGCTTTGGCACACCTCTGCAAGGTATATGCCTCCGAAACTTCTGTTTTATCTCGTTTTTGCGCCGCCGACAACGGTTTGTCGGAATTTTTGGCCAAACTTTACGAACATACAGGGGATGAGGATATAGGGGACTCCGAAGCGATTTGTTCGGTACATTATACAGGTAAAAACACCTTACACGTATTGCTGGCGGTGTATCTTGCCGACGGTTGGGGTCAGGAGGATTTCCTGCCTTTTTTGTCTCAAAGGTGTGGAACGGTGGACAACTACAAAAAATACAATAAAACAGATATATATCGGTTGTTTGAACCTTCGACGCCTCTGTATGTAGCCCTGTCCGGAAGATTTATGGTAGCAAGCACCTCTCCGGTATTAGTTGAATCATCTGTACGCCATATAGTAAGCGGTCGTTCTATGTTGGATCAGACTGCTTTTACCGATCTGTTGGCCGCTTCCACCCACGCGGGCGAGAGCCAGGTATATGTGAATATGCAGCAATGCGATAAAATAGTAAGCTCTTTGCTGGGCAAGCAGATGCAGCCCTATACCGATTTTTTATCTAAGAGCGCTTCCTGGATAGCAATGGATGGGAGCATGACCGATCCCTCGGTGCAGTTGAGCGGCTTCCTGTTTACCGACAAGGGAATGGGAAATTTTGCCTCGGTGGTTGCCGGATCTTTGCCCTCTTCGGTCAAACTGTGGGAATACCTGCCCGCCTCCACCATATTGTTTCTTTCTTTCTCTTTTCAAGACTTTGCGTCCTACAGAGATTTGTATATGAATTATTTAGAAATCAATAAAAAAGACAGATCTGCCTCTGCTTCCCTACAGGCTTGGGAAGAACGGAACCAAATGAAGTTAGCGGGCTGGTTCGAATCGCTTTATCCGGCAGAGGTGGCTTTGGCCTGGCTCCCCACCCCATCGGGTAATCGATGGGTAACTTTGGTACGCTCGCAACATGCCGCTCAATTGAGGAGGCAATTTGAATCTTCCTTCCCTGTCTCCAATCCATACACCGGAGCTTTTTCGGCCTTATTGGGACCCTTGTTTGCCCTAAATGACGAATCTCACGCAACTATTATTGACAATATCCTCTTTTTGGGCGACAGGGAGGTTCTTGAATGGGTGCATTCCGGTTTCAACTCCTCCTCGCTCTACACGCGCACAAAACAAAGTAGCGCGAATGGAGTTTGGATGGAAGATGCCGGTCTTACTTTAATGGTTCAAGCCGGTGAAGCGCGGGATTCGCTCATCTTGCTGCTGGATGCCCGCTACGCTTCTCAAGTTGCCGAAGCCTTGTCTCCCTACGATTATACGTTGGCGCTGTTTCAATTGAAAGGATTGAACAAGAAGCCTTTTGCAAATTTCATTTTTTCATCCGACAGGCTCAAAAAAGAAAGTGCTGCTTCGCGCACGGTTTCTGCCGCTGCTTTAGATGTTGCGCCTCCGTCTATGGCCATTGGTCCGTTCAGGGTGTATAACCATTTGACGCTTAAATATAATTCTTTGGAACAAAGTTCCGACAGCTTGCTGTCGCTGATTGACGAGTCCGGATTAATCCTGTGGAAGAGTAAAGAAAAATATCCCATTGCAGATACGGTTGTCCAGATCGACTACCTCAAAAACAATAAATTGCAGATACTTTTTGCTTCGGGATCCACCCTGCAATTGTTGGATCGATTGGGTAGGCCGGTCAATCCTTATCCCCGCACGCTGGAGGTTCGGGCAAGAAAAGGGCCTTTTGTTTTTGATCCCCAGGGCAAGAAAGATTATGCGGTATTTATCATTCATGCCGACAACTCTTTGAGGCAGTACGACCGCAGAGGTGTTCCGGCTAAGGAGTGGGAAGTATTTATGCCTTCAGACCGGATAGAAACGGCGCCTGTCCCGCTCTCCTCGCCCGATGCTTCCTATTGGTTAGTATATGGGGCTCAAGCGGATTATATACTTCGTGCCAATGGTATGCAGGTTGTAGCTTTGCAAAAAAAAGACCGGATCAAACAGAATGCCCCCATAGCGTTTGGTCCCGGAGAGGTGTTGGAAACCATCACTATAGATGGCAGATTAGTAACGGTAGATCTTAGTACCGGCACCCTAAAAACACGTAAACCCTGATGAGATTTTTATTGACTTTTATATTGGTTGTTTTTGCAGTGGGGTACCTCTTTACTCAGCTATTTCCATGGCTCCTGCGTTTTGGAGTAAAACGTATGCAAAAACGCTACGGCATGGATTCCGACCCACAACGCAATCCCGATCGGAGCCCCAAGCACGATCCCTCCAAAAAGCACATTGACAAGCAGGTTGGGGAATATGTAGATTTTGAAGAAATTGATTGACGCATGAAGACTTTTTTACGCCTCCTCTCCTTTGGAAAACCGTACAGCAGATTTTGGCCCCCCTATTTGATGATATGTTTATTCAGCGTCCTCTTTGGCATTGCCAATTATGCTTTGGTGGCGCCTTTGCTCGAAGTCCTTTTTGAACCCGAAAAATGTGTAGTGACCGCCCTCCCCGCCTTTGCCTTTTCGATTGATTGGTTTAAGTCGATTTTTTATTATTACCTGAGTCATATACAGCAACAGTACGGCGTCCTGAACGGATTGATTTATGTATGTATTTTTTTGGTGATTACTACCTTTTTGTCTAATTTTACCCGTTATTGGTCCCAACGGATCTTGGTGCGCATGCGCACATTGATCATGCAAAACATCCGTGGCGCCCTGTTTCACAAAATTACCCGACTGCATATTGGCTATTTTCACGATCAACGTAAGGGCGATATTTTGTCGAGCGTCTCTAACGATGTTACAGAGGTTCAAAACTCCGTAGCCAGTTCATTCCACATAATATTCAGGGATCCCATATTGGTCATAGGTTTTTTAATCATGCTCTTTTACATGTCGCCCCGGCTCACCTTGGTGACCTTGTTGTCTCTTCCCATTACGGCGGTATTGATCTCGCGCATTACCCGCAGTCTAAAGCGGGGCGTAGTCGACACCCAACGATTAATGGGACGGATTATCAGCCAGTTTGAAGAAGCTATTTCCGGATCCCGAATTATCAAAGCCTTTAACGCACAACGTTATGTCGAAGAAAAATTCGAGGAGACCAACAGCGCCCACCGCAGGTTATCTAAAAAAATCTTTAACCGTCAGGAATTGGCCTCTCCCTTATCGGAATTTCTGGGCGTATCGGTAGCCGCCGCCATTCTATTTTACGGAGGTTGGTTGCAAATACATGGCAATTTGGGCATGGATTGGCCGGCATTTGTGGTATACATTGGTTTTTACTGGAGGGTGTTGGAACCGGCTAAAGCTATTTCGAACGCATACGCGGTGATTCAAAAGGGATTGGTGTCCGGAGATCGGATTTTTGCTATTTTAGACGTGGAACCCGAAATTAAAAAAGCGACTCATCCGCTTCCCAAAAAATCTTTTGACCAAACGATTGAATTTAAGAATGTCAGTTTTTCTTATGGCCAGGAATCGGTCTTAAAAAACATAAATTTAGCAATCAAAAAAGGAAAGATGATTGCCTTAGTGGGGCCTTCCGGAGCAGGCAAGTCTACCTTGGTAGATTTAGTGCCTCGCTTTTACGATGTGCACGAGGGGGCGTTACTGTTGGACGGAATCAATATTAAACAATATCAACCTAAGGATTTAATTGGTCTAATGGGCATTGTAACTCAGGAACCGATTCTGTTTAATGATACGGTATACCAAAATATTTGCTTTGGGGCCGAGGAGGTATCGGAAGAAGAAGTGTACCAGGCGGCCAAAATTGCAAACGCCCATGAGTTTATCATGCAGATGGAGCAGGGTTACCAAACCAATATAGGGGATCGTGGCCTTAAACTCTCGGGCGGTCAGCGTCAGCGTTTAGCCATTGCCCGGGCTGTACTCAAGAATCCTCCTGTTCTGATTTTGGACGAAGCCACCTCTGCCTTAGATACCGAAAGCGAACGTTTAGTACAGGACGCCTTGACCAAACTGATGCAAAACCGCACCTCCATGGTGATTGCCCACCGGCTTTCTACTATTCAACATGCCGATGAGATTGTGGTAATCAAAGAGGGCAGGATTGTGGAACAAGGGCAGCACGACCATCTGATGCGGCAGAACGGATTATACAAACATCTTTGCGACATGCAAAATCTGAATAAAAACGAATCGATATTATAACAACCTAAAACCTTTTGGAAAAATAAACCTCATGGAAAAATCTTTAAATAAATTGTTCGAAAAGTGCTTTCAAGAGCATTGGACTTATCCGGCCCTGTCGAACTACAAGGGAGAAACCTTGCATTACAGGGATGTAGCCCGCAGAATCGAGAAACTGCACATTGTTTTTGAAGAGTGCGGACTTAAAAAGGGCGATAAGGTGGCGATTTGCGGTCGCAATCAGGCCAATTGGGCAGTCATCTACTTAGCCACTTTGACTTACGGAGCGGTGATCGTGCCGATTTTACACGAATTTAAAGAGAGCAGCATACAGCATATTGTGGTCCATTCCGAATCGCGCATTCTCTTTGCAGGCGACCAAATGTGGGAGGGATTGTCGGAGGCCGAAATGCCTAATCTGGAGGCGGTTATTTTGATTCGTGATTTTGAGATTTCCTACGCAAAAGATCCCTTTTTTTTGGAAGTCAGAGAGCACCTCAACGAAAAATTCGGGCATAAATATCCTCGAAGCTTTACGGCTGAACATCTAAATTATCACCTGGATCAACCTGACGAATTAGCCATGATTAATTATACTTCCGGCACCACGGGTTTTTCTAAAGGTGTCATGGTTCCTTACCGCAGCCTGTACTCCAATGTACTTTTTGCCAAGAGCGTCATTCCGGAACTTACCACAGGAGAACACGTGGTTTCCATGCTGCCCATGGCCCATGCCTACGGTATGATGTTCGAGTTCATATATGAGATGACCGTAGGCGCACAGGTACATTTTCTTACCCGTATGCCTACCCCCAAGATTATTATGGAGGCCTTTGCCGACGTGCGCCCCAAAATCATCATAGCCGTCCCTCTGATTATCGAAAAAATCTATAAAAATACCCTGCAACCCATGTTAAATAAAATGTCGATGAGGGTATTGTTGCGCCTGCCTGTGATTGAGCAAAAGATAAGGAGCAAAATACACGACTCCTTAATAAAAGTTTTTGGCGGAAACTTTGTGGAGGTAATTATTGGCGGGGCCCCCTTTAACAGGGAGGCAGAGGAGTTCTTTAAAAAAGTAGGCTTTCCCTATACGGTTGGATACGGCATGACGGAGTGCGGGCCGATTATCACATACGCTCCCTGGCGCAATAATAAAACCTTTTCCTGCGGCTATGCAGCCCCCAGAATGGAGGTCAGAATCGACTCACCCGACCCTCAAAATCTCCCCGGTGAGTTGCAGACCAAAGGCGATAACGTAATGTTGGGCTACTATAAAGATCCGGACGCCACGGCTGCGGCCTTTACTCCCGACGGCTGGCTTAAAACGGGCGACATGGCCACCATGGACAGCGAGGGCTTTGTATTTATGAAGGGTCGATCCAAGAATATGATCCTGGGCCCCTCCGGTCAAAATATTTATCCCGAAGAGATCGAAAGCGTGTTGGATAATCTTCCTTTTGTTACCGAATCTTTGGTCGTAGAAAAAGAGGGAAAATTGATTGCCATCGTCTTTCCCAACTTTGAATTAGCGGCAGAAAAGCAGATCAACGACCAGCAACTTAAGGATATTATGAACGAGAACCTGCGCCTGCTCAACGAGGAACAGCCCAATTACGCCAAAGTATCCAAAATTCAGATATTCCCCGAAGAGTTTGAGAAAACTCCTAAAAAGAGCATCAAACGTTATCTGTATCAGAACAATTGATTTTTTAAAATGGATAGTAAAAAAGAACAATTCGACCGACGCTATTTGGAGATGGCCGACGTTTGGGCCAAAAACTCCTATTGTATACGGCGGCAGGTAGGAGCCTTGTTGGTCAAAAACCGGATGATTATCTCGGACGGCTACAACGGTACCCCTTCGGGATTCGAAAACGTGTGCGAAGACGAGTACGGAGTTACCAAACCCTACGTATTGCATGCCGAAGCCAATGCTATTACCAAGGTGGCCAGATCGAGCAACAGCAGCGAGGGTGCCACCCTCTACATCACCTCCTCGCCCTGTATGGAATGCGCCAAACTGATTATTCAGGCAGGCATTGTACGGGTGGTATTTAAAGAGGCCTACCATAAACCCGATGGCGTGGCGCTGTTGGAACGGGCGGGCATAGAAGTTAAACGTTATGAATAATACCCATCAACAAATGGAACAACCTAATCGAACCGCTGCCACGCTGCGACGCATCTATGTAGTCATTATTGTAATCCTGATCGCCCTTTTGATTGGGGATCGTTACCGTAGCCGCCACTATGTCCATATTCCTTCGGGTAAGTGGGATAAACTCTATTTGGTTTTGGATCAGATAGAAAATAACTATGTTGACCCTATTGATGCCTGTAAAATTGTAGAGCGCGCCTTGCCGTATATTATGGAAGAGTTAGATCCCCACTCGAATTATCTTCCCCCCGCAGAACTTAAACAGGCTGATCAGGCTTTGGAGGGGAGTTTTGACGGCATAGGGATCAGTTTTAATGTCCCCAACGATACGGCTGTGGTCAGCAGCCTAATTGTGGGAGGCCCCTCGGATCGGGCGGGTGTGTTGGCAGGAGACCGGATTATCAGGGTCAACGAAGAGACGATTGCGGGTGTCCATATACCCCAGGACAGTATCATCAAGTTACTGAGGGGACCCCGTGGATCCCAGGTGACGATTCAGGTGCAACGCTATGGAATTAACGATTTGGTTACCATTGCCATTGTCCGAGATAAAATTCCCGAAAAGAGTGTGGATATTGCCTATATGCTTGACGATCAGACCGGCTATATCAAATTGTCCAAATTTACCAGAACCAGCTACGAAGAAGTCTTTAAAGCCTTGGGCGAATTGATGCTGAATGGGATGGAACGCTTGATTTTTGACCTCCGCGACAACAGTGGGGGGTATATGGAGCCCGCCCTCTCTATTGCCGGAGAGTTTTTGGAAAAAGGAACCCTGATTATGTATCAGGAGGGGGCTCATCGATCGCGTCAAAATCATTTTGCCAGAACCACAGGCTTAGCCTCTAACATTCCGTTGGCCGTATTGGTGAACGAAGGATCGGCCTCTTCCAGCGAGATTTTGGCCGGAGCCCTCCAGGATAACGACCGTGCCACCATTATCGGCCGCCGTACCTTTGGAAAAGGGTTGGTGCAGGAACCAATCTATTTTAGCGACATGTCGGGTATTCGCCTGACGGTAGGGCGTTACTACACCCCCACCGGCCGTTGCCTCCAGCGTCCTTACGAAAACAGACGCGATCTGTATCGCTATGATCTTTGGGAGCGTTATCAGCATGGAGAATTGACCGATGTCGACAGTATTCCCAAAAACGATTCTTTAAAATTTGTTACCCGAGGAGGAAAGATTGTCTACGGAGGAGGCGGGATTATTCCCGATATTTTTGTTCCCATCGATACTACTAAGGCAAGCAACTTTTTTGTACAGGCAAGACGCAACAGCATGATGATAAGGTTTAGCCTTAGTTTTTCCGACAAACACAGGGCAGAAATTCAGCAAATTACAGACATGTCGACCTTGGAATCTTTTTACCGCAGGTTTGATCTGAGCGCCATGTTTTTGGATTATGCCGCGGGTCAGGGATTGAGGCCAGCGCCGGGTGAATGGAAAGAGAATGAATTTTATATCTTGACGCAGATACGGGCGTACATCGGTCGCAGCACTCCGATGGAAGATGTGGCTTTTTATACCATTATCGGAGCCCTTGACTCCGAATTGCAATCCGCCATTCAGGTGTTTCAAAACTAATTCATCTTTCATGGTCGCAGGGTAGAATTTTAATGATTGCTGGATATGTGGATATTTTTGCTCATTATAAATGGTTTACATTTATTTGTCTGCCATAAAAAAATAAATTTTTAAAATCGTCTTTCACTACTCAAAAAAGCAGATGTTTTCTTGAGTGCATATTGTAGGTTTGTAATGATTAATAACCACCTCTATTCACAAATCATTATGATACACCTTTACACATATGTTTTTTTTTCCGTTGTAGCAGCCATACTCCTTTTAGAGATATGTTTGTTTTATTGGGTATGGTTTCGAACTAAACCTCATGAAGAGCGACCGGTACTAAATCTGCCCGGCCTGCTATCGGACGAAAGAGCTTCTTTCTCAACGGTTGCCAATTTAGCCGACGACGAATTGTATCAGCGCATTTTGTCGTACTTTGAAACAGACAGGCCTTATTTAAAGGCCGGAGTAAATGTGGCTGATATTGCTGCCGTTCTGTGTACCAATAAGACGTATGTGTCGAGGTTGTTAAATGATAAACTTAATCAAAATTTTCCTCAATTTATTAACGCTTACCGGATCAAAGAAGCTCAGCGTTTAGTGGTCGAAGAAGGAGTCATGCCTTTACAGACGCTTTGCAAAAGAGTGGGATTTACCTCAATGGCCAGCTTTACAGTTGCCTTTAAGGTGAATACAGGAATGACTCCGGGTGAATGGTGCAGAAAACAAAAGCAAACCCACTGAAGGAGTGCGTCCTACGGCTTACCCTTGCCCCGTCTGCAACCTTTGGCCGAATCGGTAGATAAAGAGCTAAAACGGGGTAAATATTATCTCGATTCCCGATTGAGTTTAGACACATTGAGCCGCAAAGTAGGCACCAACCGCAGCTATCTTTCTCAAGCCATTTATTATGTGTCGGGCTGTAATTTTTGCGGCTATATGAATCAATTACGCATAGAGGAACTCTTACACGGAGGAGCACCCGTACTGCAAAGCGAGAACGCACTTTACGATGCAGCTTTAGCGTGCGGTTTTAACAACAGACGCACTTTTTACCGCGCCTTCTTAAAGGAAAAAGGGTTGTTGCCCGGGGATTTTGTAGCCAGATATAAAATCCTACCTTTGCACCATAAAAATCAGCAACCCCTCTAATCCATCCCGCTATGGCCGACGAAAAAATTATTTTTTCCATGAATGGGGTAGGTAAAATCCTACCGAACAACAACAAAGTAATCCTTAAAGAGATTTACCTCTCTTTCTTTTACGGAGCTAAGATCGGGATTATCGGCTTAAACGGGTCGGGAAAGTCGACACTGCTTAAAATCATTGCCGGTGTGGAGAAAGCGTTTCAGGGCGATGTGGTTTGGGCACCCGGCTATTCGGTTGGCTTGCTGGAACAGGAACCCCTGATAGACGACCGCAAAACGGTAAAAGAGGTGGTGCAGGAGGGGGTACAGCAGGTGGTAGACCTTTTGGCCGAATACGAAGCAGTAAATGCCCGCTTTTTAGA
>WRJW01000186.1 GCA_009778375.1 Bacteroidota bacterium | reverse complement strand
AGGGGGAGTTGTACAATCAATCCGTCTATGTCGGCGTTTTGGTTTATTCCCTCGATGGTTTGCAGCAGCGCTTCCTCCCCAATGGTATCGTCCAACCGGATCACGGTCGATTCGATTCCTGCCTCTTTGCAGTCTCTCTCTTTATGCCCTACGTAGGTTTGGCTCGCTCCGTCCGTGCCCACCAAAATGGCAGCTAAGTGGGGGCGTTTATTTCCTTGGGCCACCCATTGTGCTACCTCTGTGGCTATGTGGCCCTTTAAGGCTTGGGCCGTCTTTTTTCCGTCTAATATTTCCATAAGTTAGCTATGTTTATCTATGTTTTTGGGAGAGTTTGCCCATCATGCTCATGTTTTTCATCATTTTTCTCGAATCCTCGAACTGTTTGACAAGGCGGTTTAGTTCGGTAATGGAGGCGCCGCTTCCCATGGCAATGCGTTTGCGTCGGGATCCGTTGAGCAGGGAGGGTTGTTCCCGTTCCTGAGGGGTCATAGACATGATCATGGCCTCGATACCTTTAAAGGACGCATTGTCTAAGTCGGCGTTTTTTAAGGCTTTGCCCATCCCCGGAATCATGGCAGCCAACTCTTTGATGTTTCCCATCTTTTTGATTTGCTGAATCTGGTTGTAAAAATCATTAAAGGAAAACTGATCTTTGGCCAACTTTTTGTGGAGTTTTCGGGCCTCTTCTTCGTCAAACTGTTCCTGCGCTTTTTCTACCAAAGAGACAATATCGCCCATCCCCAAAATCCGGTCGGCAATCCGTTTGGGGTAAAAGAGTTCGAGCGCCTCCATTTTTTCTCCCGAACTCACAAACTTAATGGGTTTGTGCACCACGGCGCGGATAGAGAGGGCGGCGCCCCCCCGTGTATCTCCGTCCAATTTGGTGAGTACTACACCGTCAAAATCAAGGCGTTCGTTAAAAGCGCGCGCCGTTTCTACGGCGTCCTGACCCGTCATAGAGTCTACCACAAAGAGCGTTTCGTTGGGTTTGATGGCATCCTTAATCGCTTTAATCTCCCGCATCATCTCCTCGTCAATAGCTAAGCGGCCGGCGGTATCTATGATCACCACATCGTGCCCCATGGTGCGGGCGTGTTTGAGGGCGTTTTGGGCAATGGATACCGGCTGACGGTTCCCCTCTTCGGTATAGAACTCCGCCTCAACTTGAGCGGCCAATACCTTTAACTGTTCTATTGCTGCAGGGCGGTATACGTCTCCGGCTACCAAGAGGGGGCGCATACTCCGCCTTGATTTGAGCAGTAGGGCTAATTTTCCGGAGAAGGTAGTTTTACCCGATCCCTGCAGACCGGCCACCAAAACAATATGGGGTTTGGGCCCTTTAAGGTTAATCTCCGCCGCTTCGCTTCCCATAAGGGCGGCCAATTCGTCGTGGACGATTTTGGTCATCATCTGGCCGGGGCGTACGGCGGACAGGACGTTTTGGCCCAGCGCCTTTTGTTTTACGTCGTCGCAAAAGTTTTTAGCTACCTTATAGCTAACGTCAGCGTCTAACAGGGCTTTTCTAATATCTTTGAGCGTTTCGGCAACGTTGATTTCGGTAATCCGCCCTTCGCCTTTGAGTATTTTAAACGATCTTTCTAATCGGTCTGATAAATTTTCAAACATATTGATAATGAGTTAATAAGCTAAAATGCCGCGTCCCTGTCTGATCACTATGGGTTCTCCAGCAGTGCAGTCCACCACCGTAGAGGGTTCCAACCCCCCTTCTCCTCCGTCTACTACCAAATCAATCTGGTTGGCGTAGCGCTCGTGTATCCATTCGGGGTCGCGAATGTATTCGGGATCTTCGTCATCCGGAGGCAAAGAGGTATTGAGCAGGGGGCGTCCCAGCTCCCTGACGATTTCCCTGACAATGTGGTTGTCGGGCACCCTAAGTCCCACGGTTTTCTTTTTGCTTTTGAATAACTTGGGTACCTGATTATTGGCTTCTAAAATAAAGGTAAATGGGCCGGGCAGGCAACGCTTCATCAACTTAAAAACAGCAGTGGGGATGGGTTTGCAGTAGAGCGACAACTGACTAAGATCGGCATGGATAAAGGAGAAAAAATCTTTGCCTCCCTCCCCTTCTCCCTTTATCTTCGCTACCGATTCTGCCGCTTGCCACTGATCCATGGCGCAGCCCAAACCATAGAGGGTATCGGTAGGATAGACAACGATTCCTCCCCTTTCCAAGGTATCGACCACTTGCCGAATGGCGCGGGGATTAGGATTTTGGGGATAGATTTTGACGAGCATGAAGTACCGATAGATGTAAACAGTTTCTAAGGGAGTTGGTCAGAATAATAAGTTTTGGCCAAATCGCGCAGGTTGTATTGCAACCCCATGACTTGACCGTAAGCGCCTGCAGAACAGATGGCTATAAAATCTCCTCTTTTAACCTCAGGCAACAAGACCGACTTGGCAAAGCGGTCGCTCGATTCGCAGATGGGGCCTACCACGTCGTAACGCATCATTCGTCCGGCGGAAGAGAGGTTGATGATGTGGTGGCGGGCGCCGTACAGGGCGGGGCGAATCAAATCGTTCATGCCGGCATCCAAAATGGCAAACTTAATACCCTTACCTTTTTTTACATAGAGTACGCGGCTGATTAAAAATCCCGATTGCGCAACCAAAGAGCGTCCGGGTTCAAAATGGACTTGCTGACCGGAGAGGGGTTTGAGGTTTTGGTGGATAAGGGCAAAATAGGAGTCAAAGTCGGCTATGGAATGGGTTAGGGGATCTTGGTAATCAACGCCCAAACCGCCTCCAAGATTAACCACCTGCAAATGGGCGCCTTTGTCGGTAAACCATTTTTGCAAGGTATGGGCACGTACGCATAATGTTTTAAAAACTTGTATATCTGTAATTTGAGAGCCAATATGAAAGTGCAGCCCAATCAAGGAAACGTGTAAACAGCGCGATAATAATTCCCAGACTTCTCCAAACATCCAGGGGCTGATGCCAAATTTATCCTGCGCCCTGCCCGTGCTGATGTATTTATGGGTATGGGCGTCGATGTCGGGGTTGATTCTAAGGGAGATATTGGCAACTTTTCCCATACCGCCCGCCAATTCGTTGATCCGCTCGATTTCGGGGATCGATTCGCAGTTAAAGCAAAAAATGGATCCTTCAAGGGCCGTTTGGATCTCTTTGTCCGATTTTCCCACTCCTGCAAATACAATTTTATTGGGGCTGAATCCGCTTTTGAGGGCCAACACCACCTCGTTGCCGCTTACGCAGTCTGCGCCCAGGCCTGCTAGCTTCATGGCCTCTAAAATCCGGTCGTTAGCATTGGCTTTTAGGGCGTAATGAGCGTGGTAGCCATATTTTTTGAGGCAGGAGGTATACAGATCAAGCGTTTTGTGCAACAGCGACATGTTGTAGAAGTAAAACGGAGTCTCTAAAGAGGAAAAAGCGGAACGCAGGGCGGGTCTAAACATAACGTGGAATTTAAAACGGGAGCAAAAGTAATACTTTTTATACAAAATGGCTACCTTTGCCTGATTATAAAACCGTAAAGCCATGAAACCAACAAAAAAAGAACTCCTCAAGGACATTGTGCAACATATTGATATTTCAAAGATTGATGCCGTTCCACTAATCGACGCCATGCGCGAAATGTCTTTTTCTTCGCGAGATACCGCCTCAGCTGCGGATATCCTGCAATTGATGATTAACGACCCCGACTGCACCAACTGGCTGACCCTTGCCGGAAGTACCAGCGCCGGAGGGTGTATGCAGGTTTATGTAGATATGATACGCTACAATATGATTGATTGCGTGGTCTCTACCGGCGCTTCGATTATTGATATGGATTTTTTTGAGGCCTTGGGTTACAAACATTATAGGGGAACTCCTTTTATAGACGACGCGCTCCTCCGCAAAAACTATATTGACCGGATTTACGATACCTTTATAGATGAAGAGGAGTTGCAGGATTGCGACCGTACCATTAAAGAGGTGGCCGATTCGTTAGAGGCTCGCCCCTATTCTTCCCGAGCGTTTATTGAGGAGTTGGGCAAATGGCTCACGGTACACTCCAAAAAGAAAAATTCGCTGATCCAAACGTGCTACGAGCATCAGGTTCCGATTTTTGTGCCTGCTTTTTCGGATTGCAGCGCCGGTTTTGGCTTGGTATTGCATCAGTTGGGCCGCATGAAAGAGGGCAAACCCTATTTGACGATCGATTCGGTAGCCGATTTTAGGGAGTTGACCGAGATTAAACTCAGAGCCAAAACGAGCGGCTTGTTTATGGTGGGGGGCGGCGTTCCCAAAAACTTTGCGCAGGATACGGTGGTGTGCGCCGAATGTATGGGCATTGACGTACCTATGCACCAGTATGCCATACAGATTACCGTAGCCGATGTGCGGGACGGTGCCTGTTCCAGCTCTACCCTTAAAGAGGCCTCTTCATGGGGTAAGGTAAACACGGTGCACGAGCAGATGGTCTACGCCGAAGCTACTACGGTTGTGCCGTTGATCGTCAGTTATGCCTACCACAAAGGCGACTGGAAAAAGCGCCAAAAGTATGGGTGGGCAAAGTTGTATGCCTGATCAAAAGTAGGCAACCGTTTGGTGGTGCAGGGCGCTGAGGAGGTTGTTGGCGAGGCGGCTGGCGCCGATGCGAAAGAGGGAGGGATGGAGCCATTCGGAACCAAGGATTTCGGATACAATGGAGTAATAGAGAAGGGCCTCATCGGGGGTCTGGATGCCGCCTGCGGGTTTGAATCCTATTTTTTTGCCCGTTTTCTGATAGTATTTAAGGATTTCCCGACACATAACGGCGGCAGCTTGAGGGGTAGCAGCGGGTTCGCTTTTTCCGGTAGAGGTTTTGATAAAATCGGCTCCGGCCTCCATGGCAATACGGCTTGCATGGGCAATGAGCGGAGGCGATGCCAAGGCTCCGCTCTCTAAAATCACTTTAAGATGGGCATGGCCAATGGCCTCTTTTATGGCGCTGATGTCATCTCCGGTTCGGGCATAATCTTCCGATAAAAAAGAGTTTAACGAGAGGACTATGTCTACTTCGTCCGCCCCTTCCTCTACGGCCATGCTGCATTCTTGAATTTTAACGGACAAAAAGGTTTGAGCGGCGGGAAAGCCGCCTCCCGTAACGGCAATGCGTACTCCTCTTACCGTCAAAGTTTTACGTAAAACGGAGGTAAAAGAGGGGTAGACGCAGAGGGCGGCAATTTGCGGCATATCGGGGAATTGTTGCGGAAATTCATTCGCTTTTTGGGCCATAGCCATGATCTTGGCGTCTGTATCGGTGGCGTTGAGCGAGGTCAGGTCTATGCAACTCAGGCAAGTTCTGAGCGATTCGGCAGGGTAGGACATCTTATTCTTTATTTTTACTGTCAATGATGATGGTCACGGGGCCGTCGTTGGTAAGGCATACCTCCATCTCGGCCCCAAATTGGCCGGTTTCGATTTTTCCTGCATATTGGCGGCGAAGTTGCCGGATAAAAGATTCGTATAGCGGGATGGCTATTTGCGGTGGAGCGGCGCGGATGTAGGAGGGGCGGTTCCCTTTTTTTGTAGCGGCATGCAGGGTAAATTGGCTGATAATTAACAGGCCCGTATCTTTGCTCGTGCCCTCCACCTCTTCGATGGAGCGGTTCATCACCCCGTTTTCGTCGTCAAAAATACGGAGTTGAAGGGTTTTTTTTGAGATCCAGGCTAAATCATCTTCTGTATCTGCGGCTTCAAAACCCGCAAGCAGCAGCAGCCCTTTGCCGATTTGGCCGATGCAGTTTTTGCTTACCGATACGGAGGCTTGTGTAACGCGTTGTATGACTATTCTCATAATATTATCCGGCTATCTGTACGGTTATGCCTAAGGCGGCCACCTCGTCTGCTATGTTCCTCAGTTCAAAAAGGGGTACTTTGCTCAGGTTTACGGCTGGCGTGGGTCGGTCTATGGTGTAAATCATCACCTCTTTGGGGTGCAATTTTTTAACCAGAGCCATCCATGCCGCCTGTTCGTCGGGTGTGGTGTTGTCTATACTTTTTCCCCGATGGTTCCCCCGCAAAAAGATGGTTTGCAGGCTAAAATCCCCCTCAAATCTTTTGATGGCTTCTATTGTTTTTGCAAGGTCGTAGCCAACAGATGGTTGATCAATAATAGATACGGTTTGAGGAAAAGCCGAATCAATTTTTAAAATACGTGTGTCGGCCATCCACAGGGCTTGGAACACATCGGGTCGGTGGAGTTGGGTAGCATTGGATAGCACACATATCTTGGAGTCAGGTGCATAGTAGTTGCGCAAGGAGATGGTTGCCTCAATAATAGACTTAAAATCAGGATGCAGCGTGGGTTCTCCGTTGCCGGAAAAGGTGATGGTGTCGGGCAGGTGGTTTTGGTTGGCTAATTCAATGATTTTTAGTTCCAATGCCTGCGCTACCTCTTCTTTTGAAGGGAGGCGCTTATCTTTTATTCCATCGGAGTTCCAGCCGCATTCGCAGTAGATACAGTCAAAAGTGCACCATTTCCCTCTGGCAGGCAAAAGGTTTACCCCCAGAGAGCGGCCAAGTCGCCTGCTCTGTATGGGGCCGTATACTATTTGGTGAAAGCGCATAAGGCGGTGGTATCTTGTTTTGGAGGGGTATAGAAAAGGAAAGGGGGGAGGGTGTCAAGGGGCGAACGAAAGCGTAAAAAGGAGGGGGCAATAAGGCGTAGAAAGGAGGGGGAACTTAGGAGCGAATCGGGAGGAAAGGGGGGATAAGCATCGATTGTTTGGTGAAGCTTTTCCCATTGACGCTCCAGCGCTGTTCTTTGGGCGGATATCAAGTCGCGTTGTTGTTGGAGGGCTTTTTTAAATTTTTCGGGATTACGGGCATGGTACCGGACAGAACGGAGAAAATCTTCCGGTGTGTATCGGTGATTTTTGAGTACTGCGGCGTATACATCGGCGGTATCGGCTATGGAGGAGAGATTCGGTTCATCCTGAATCCTTTGGTCAATGACGAACATCTCTGCCATGATTTCGGCCAACGGCTCCAAGGGAATAGGCACTTTATTGCAGGAGAGGGTCAGCGTCAGGCAGCCCGTCAGGATAATTTGGGATAACTTCATGAAACGATCCGTGTAATCAGAGGCAAAAGTACGTTTTTTCTTTTTATATTTGCAATTCAGTAGATATTTAGACTATGCTTTTTAGACCTCCACCTTTGCTCAGACGGATATACCCCTCCTTGATTTGGCACTTTCCCAACGAGCAAAACGGCCTGTTTCTTACCTTTGACGACGGACCCTCTCCCGAAATGACCCCTTGGGTGTTGGATATGTTGGACAAATATAATGCCAAGGCTACTTTTTTTTGTTTGGGTAAAAACGTAGAAATGTTCCCAGACCTGTATGCCGATATTATCCGGAGGGGCCATGCCACGGGCAATCACTCCTACAGCCACCTTAAGGGGTGGGGAATGGAAACCGATGCTTACCTTAGAGATGTGGATACGGCGGCAGCATTCATAGAAAATAATCTGTTCAGGCCTCCTTACGGCAGGATCACCCCAAATCAGGCCAAGATGTTGAACGAGCGGTACCGGATTATTATGTGGAATGTACTGAGTCAGGATTACAGTCGTTCCCTCTCGCGCAAACGTTGCGCCAAACGTGTGATACGGGATATGCGGCCGGGGTCAATAGTGGTCTTTCACGATTCGGTAAAAAGTTCTCAAAATCTCTGGTATGCATTGCCTTTGGTGTTGAGAACCTTGAGAGAACGGGGTTGGAGTGCTAAATCTATAGAATTATAAGTATGAATGTATTGGTGTTGGGATCGGGCGGCAGGGAGCACGCCTTAGTTTGGAAGATCAGCCAAAGCCCTTTGGTAAACAAGCTTTATTGCGGGCCCGGAAATCCGGGAACGGCTTCTCTTGCCCACAATTTGGAGATTGATCCGTGTAATTTTGAAGCAGTGAAACAAGCGGTGATGGATTACGCTCTTTCTATGGTAGTGGTGGGGCCCGAAGAGCCTTTGGTCAGGGGGATTGCCGATTATTTTTCCTCGGAAGAGGCCTTAAAGGATTGTTTTTTAGTCGGACCCGGTGCAAGGGGCGCTCAGTTGGAGGGGAGCAAAGATTTTGCCAAGGCTTTTATGCGGCGACACGGCATTCCTACTGCCGGGTATGCCTCTTTTACTCAAGAACAAACGGCTGAAGCAGTAGATTATTTGACGCGACATAAGCCTCCTTATGTTCTCAAAGCAGATGGTTTGGCCGCCGGTAAGGGAGTGGTGATTCTATCTGATTTACAGGAGGCTAAAGAGGAAATTCGGGCTATTTTAGGGGGTAAATTTGGCGATGCCGGAAATACAGTTGTGATAGAGGAATTTTTAGAAGGGATAGAATTGTCGTTCTTTTTTATTACCGATGGAACCAGCTATCAAATCCTTCCCCATGCCAAAGATTATAAACGGATTGGAGTGGGAGATACCGGTCTTAATACGGGTGGAATGGGGGCGGTCTCTCCGGTTCCTTTTGCCGATGAGGCTTTTATGAAAAAAGTAGAAGAACGGATTATTGGCCCCACCGTTGCAGGGCTGGCAAGTGAAGAGATAGATTATAAGGGATTTGTATTTGTGGGTATCATGAATTGTGGAGGAGATCCCTATGTGATCGAATACAATGTGCGTATGGGCGATCCAGAAACAGAAGTGGTCATGCCCAGACTCCGGAGCGACTTGCTTGAACTCCTCGACGCCTTGGCTAAGGGAAAATTGGTCGACGCCTCCGTGGAGGCCTCTCCGAAAGGAGCGGTGAGCGTGATGCTGGTATCGGGAGGTTATCCACAGGAATATGCACAGGGATATCCGGTGACCGGTCTGGATCAGGTTGCCGATGCCTTGGTGTTCCATGCAGGTACCCGGGAAGAGGAGGGGGTAATCCGGACAAAGGGAGGGCGTGTGTTGGCGGTAACGGGCCTGCATGCCGATTTGCGGGAGGCAAGGTCTCAAGCCTACCGAGCGTTAAGCGGGATACGTTTTAAGGATGTTTATTATCGAACCGATATTGGTTTGGATGTAATCTAAAAACAGGTGAAGAGGGCGGATCATCACAGAACCAAAGGAGCAACTGTCGTATTTTTTTCGGTGGTACTCTTGACGATTTTTTGGCTTCCCGATTTTTTTGGTTTTGGCCTTGTGCCGACATCCAACGGCTACCGCTTGTTGGCTATAGGGTTGGCCATAGTCAATGGGTTGGTTCTTTATGGTTTAGGAGAGCGTTTCCTCTCTTATAACCGTTCCGGACACCTGATGCTGTGGTTTTACCTCCTCGTCGTCTTTGCTTATCCTCAAGCCAGGACTTTTTCTTTTGCTTTTTTGTCGGCCTTGTTGGCGGAGGCGGGTTTGTTTACTTTATTTATAGCTGCAGAAGGCAAGGGGCGATTAGCTCCCCTTTTTTTGGCCGGATTATTTACCACCTGCGCCGGCTTGCTTTATTGGCCCGGCTTTATTATGGTATTGGTGGTCGCGGCGGGGGCTTTGGTCTTACGCATTTTCTCCCTGCGCAGGGGGCTGATCTTTTTGGGAGGGGTTATGTTGCCCTTTGGCGGAGTTCTGTTCTACCGGTTTTGGGTATTTGAGGATATTTGGGTGTTTGGAGAAATTTTTTCCAAAATGATCGGGCATACCCAACCCGGACCGGCTCCCGATACGCCGGCAGCACTCTTTCTGATGGGGGTGCTGGTATACCTTCTC
>WRJW01000185.1 GCA_009778375.1 Bacteroidota bacterium | reverse complement strand
TAGGATCGCTGATGCTATGTATGTTAATAAAATAAATGAACGCGCAGATGGTATTTATTGGGAATTCTTTTCCGATGGGCTTATACATTATTATATACCTCAAACTGGACCAAATGACCAAAATGGATTCATCAATACAGATACATATATAATTGATGCAGATTCTCTTGTTTGTAATGGTATATCTTATAGATATGGTTTTTATGAAAATGTTGAAAAACTCAAGTTGGTTAGAGCAGGATGGGTGCCGTCTACCTTCCCTCCTAAAGTTCCTGAAGGAGAATATATAAACCTTCTTTACATAACTAATATAATCATTTTGCAAAGAAGATAACAGATATGAAAAAAATGACGTACACATTACTTCTAAGGATTCACATAGCCTGTGGATGGAGTAACTGGACAGCCGCAACTATCTATGTTCAATAGAGGTAGTTTTCAAAAAAGAGAAACTGTATGTCCGTATAAAGAATTCAACTGTGGCAAGTCCCCTCAGCTTGCATTCAGCAAGCTCTGATAATTTATCAAAGATACTGAATTTCAGTAATCAAAAGAATAAAATGCTACACCCTTGCCGAAAAACCAATTCGGCAAATCGCAGATATACTTAAACAACGGACTACGTATCCAAATCCTCGAACTCTAAATTGGAATAATCCGAGGAGGTGGCAGGGCCTGCCGCGCAGTTGGCCTTTATATATTGAATCACCTCTTCCAATCCGTCGATAAACTTTTCAAAGTCCTCTTTGTAGAGGAATATTTTGTGTTTGTCGTAGACAAAGCGGCCATCCCTGTCGGTACGCCTCTTGCTCTCGGTAATGGTAAGGTAATAGTCATTACCTTTGGTGGCTTTTACATCAAAGAAATAGGTACGCTTTCCGGCCCGCACCGGTTTGGAGAACACATCTTCGCCGCCGCGTTCCGCTCCTCCCGCTTGATCATAGTTTTCGAAGTACATATACTGGTTTTTACAAATATATTGCAAATATAGAATTTTTTTACGGCTAAAAGTTATCTTTGCAAAAAATATTGTTTTTTTACAGAGTTCATGATCAACCGTAGACTGATTCGGATAAAAGTTTTTAAGTTGCTATTTAGCAGGATACATGCCGATGAACGCACTTTGACGGGCGCCGGGGAGGAGTTGTTGCGGAGCTTTGACAAAACAATGGAGCTCTACTACCTGCTGCTCGCGCTGCCGGTCTCTTTAAAAAAATATGGAATAGCTAAGATGGAAGCCGGATTGAAAAAATTTCATCCCACACCTCAGGAGGCGCATCCCAACCGCAGATTTGTAGAAAACAAAGTGGTTGATATTTTGGAGGCCGATAAGGCTGTTTGGAAGCCTGAGCGCAAAAAAAGCCTGCCTTGGTCGGATCATTCGACTTTCCTCAGAAAACTTTACGACGATTTGAACACCAGACCGTGGTTTATCGCGTATATGGAATTAGAACAGCCTCTTTTTAAAGATGATCTGGCGCTAATCCATGCTTTTTATCAAAACGAACTCGAAGATAACGAGGCGTTGAATGAGCTGTTGGAAGATCAAAACCTCTACTGGGCCGATGAGTTGGCGTATCTTTTGGGCGTTATTCTAAAAACTTTGGGAACAATCAGAGCGGAGGAGCCCTGGCCACATCCCCAGATGTTTAAGCAGGAGGAGGATAAAAACTATGCCCTCCGCCTTTTGGAATTGTCGTTGTTGCACTACGATGAATATGTGGAATTGCTGAACCGTTTTGCCCTCCATTGGGATCTGGAACGAATGGCAACTACTGATGTTTGCCTGATTGTCTTGGGTATTGCAGAAGTATTGCATTTTCCCTCCATTCCCGTTAAGGTAACGATAAACGAGGTGGTAGAAGTCGCTAAATATTACAGTACGCCAAACAGCAAAATCTTTGTCAACGGAGTCTTGGATAAAATTGTTCAGCACCTTAAAGAAGAGGGTCGGATTGTCAAGGAAGGAAGGGGATTAGTCGATTCTTAAATAATTAAATATTAAAAACAATGTTCATGTTATTATTACAGGCAGAGCCTGCTAAACCTGCCCAGGGATTGGGCGGAAACTACAGTTTTCTTTTGATGATGGTTGCCCTTTTTGCAGTGATGTATTTTTTAATGATAAGGCCGCAGCAAAAGCGTCAAAAGGAGTTGAAAGCTTTTCAAAGCTCCCTGCAAAAAGGAGCTAAGGTGGTGATATCAGGAGGTATTTACGGTACGGTGGTAGAGGTAAAAGAGACTTCTATACTGGTAGAGGTAGACAATAACGTTAAATTGAGGGTAGACAAGGGATCGGTGGTACGGGATCCTTCCGATATGCCTGCAGCTCGGTAAGGGTAGGGAAGATGAAAAGCCGTCGCTTTTTGATTTTCCTGTGTTGTCTGGCTTTAGCCTTTTTTATGTGGCTTATATACAGGCTTTCTCAGGAATACAGCTCCTACTTTAGGTACGAATTGACGGTATTGACCGACTTGGATGGTTATACCTCAGAGGCCAATGCAGAGGAGTTGCTCTTTGTCAAAGGGAAAGCATCAGGTTTTTATATTTTGAAATACAGAGCGGGACGCAATCTGCCTCGGCTTACTCTTCAAGTTGGCGCTCGGGAACTTAAATCCTCAGGAGGATCCCAAAGCGGCTATTTTGCTTTTGCCGCATCAGGTTTAAAGGATTACTTGTCGTTGCCTTTGGAAGGGGTAGAGATCGAGACGTTTTTGGTCGATTCCCTGCATATTGTTTTGCAAAAAATGGCCTCCAAAAAGTGTAAAGTGATCTTTAAGGGAACGTTGTCTTACCTGCCTCAGTATACTTCTTTTTCCCCCGTTATTGTTAAGCCTGATTCGGTGGTTCTTACGGGTTTAGAAAGGGTGCTGCAAGCAATGGACGGCGTAGAAACTCAACCCGTTCACCTGAAAAATGTAGACCGGGATATGCAGGGCGTACTTGGGCTGGCGTTAGAAGAGGGGGTGCAGTGTGCCACCAAAGAAATTCGATACGAACTGCAGGTAAGCCGATTTGTGGAGTACAAGATACAAAGAGAAATCAGCGTGAAGGATATTCCGGATCAGGTAAAAGTATTGTTGATTCCTCCTCAGCTAACTATTAGTTTCAGAGCTCCTTACGATGCTCCGGAAAGATCTTTTGAAGGTTATATTCAACCGCTTATTCTTTTTTCCGAATTAGAAAAAGCAGTAAGCGGCAAGATAATTCCCCTCCTTAGCGAGCTTCCTGCTACCGTCAGTCAGTTTGAGATGGATCCCCCTGTAGTGGAGTGTATTGTTCAAAAACTGTCTAACGCTAAACCGTAAAGTTATGGTGTGTTTGGGTCTCACCGGAGGTATCGGCAGTGGAAAATCATACATTTCGCGCCTGTTTACCGCACTCAGTATCCCTGTTTACGAGGCGGATACCCAAACCAAAGAATTGTATACACGTGACAACAAACTAAGGCAGGCACTCATTTCGTTACTGGGAGCCGAAATTTTTCAAGGGGAGGGGTTGCAAAAAGAGGTGATGGCGGCCAAAATATTTGCCGATCATGGCCTCCTTGAGGAGGTGAATCGATTGGTACATCCGGCAGTTATGGGTGATTTTGCCAACTGGAAAGTTCAACAGCAAGCGGCGTATGTAATCTTAGAGTCGGCCATCATCCTCGAAACTCCTTTTGCATCAGTCGCCGATAAAACGGTTACGGTATCCGCTCCCACCTCCCTGCGTTTGGAGCGACTTTGTCATCGAGATCAATCGGTCGCGGAAGATGCCCAACGGAGAATGGAGCGGCAATGGAGCGATGCCATGCGGGAGGAGCGATCAGACTTTGTGATCTATTCGGACGGAAAACGGCCCCTCCTCCCGCAAGTTCTGGAGGTACATCAGGCAATGCTCAAACTGTGATTTAATTGTAAATATTAATATATATGAAGACTGATTTAAAAAAAGTATTGGCGTTATCGGGGTATTCTGGTTTGTACCTTTTTGTATCCGAATCAAAGAACGGGGTGATTGTAGCATCTATGGCTGATAAAAAGCGAAGCTGCATGGGCGCCCGTATCAAGATGACCTCTTTGGCCGATATTGCCATTTATACCGATGCCGGTGAGTTACGTCTGAAAGAGGCGCTGGAACGCCTTAAAAACCTACCACCCGATAAAGAAATACCCGATCCAAAGTCCGACTCTTTGGTATTGAAGAATTTTTTTGGGGAATTGATTTCGGATTACGATCGAGATCGTTTTTATCTTTCGCACATGAAAAAGGTACTGGAATGGTTTCGCATCCTCCGTGATCATGATGCCTTAGACTTTGAAGAAGAGGAGGGGGCATCGGCCGAAGCGTGATGCAAAAAACGGTTCTTCTAAAGACCTTGGGCTGTTCAAAGAACAGGGTTGATTCGGAACGAATAGCGCGGCAAATGGTGGCGGCAGGGTACAGGGTATTGCTGGAACAGGAAATTAGCGCTCATACTCAGGCGGATGTGCTTGTTTTGAATACCTGTGGGTTTATTCAGGATGCTAAAGAGGAGTCCATCGAGGCGATTTTTGCCGGCGTAGAGGCCAAAAAAAATGGATCGGTGCAGCGGCTCTTAGTCTTTGGATGCCTCACTCAGCGCTACGCCCAAACGCTGGCAATGGAAATTCCCGAAGTAGATGGTTTTTTTGGTGTTAACGATCCTGATGCGCTGCTTAAGGCTCTTGGAGCAGCGTGGCAACCCGATTTGAAGACGGAACGTATACTCTCTACTCCTGATCATTACGCTTACCTCAAAATTTCTGAAGGATGCGACCGGAGTTGTGCCTATTGCGCCATTCCCCTGATTAGGGGAGGCCATGTATCTACGCCTGAGGAAACCTTGGTGCGGGAGGCTGAGTTTTTGGCGGCTAAAGGGGTAAGAGAGTTGATCTTAGTGGCTCAGGACACGACTTTTTATGGTATTGACCTGTATAAAAAAAGGATGTTGGCCTCCTTGATGGAGCGGTTGGCGCAGATAACGGGGATTGAATGGATTCGTCTCCATTATGCCTATCCGGCATCGTTTCCCGAAGAGGTACTCGAGATGATGGCCGCTCATCCCAAAATTTGTTCCTATTTGGATATTCCCCTCCAGCATATTTCCAATAAAGTATTGACGGCCATGCGCCGTTCTATAGACGAAGCCCAAACGCGGCGGTTGGTGGATAAAATCCGCAAGTTGGTTCCGGATATTTGCCTGCGTACTACCATGATGGTGGGGCATCCCGGAGAAGACAAACGCGCCTTTGAGCAACTTTTATCTTTTGTGGCGGAGGCCCGGTTTGAGCGATTGGGTGCTTTTTGTTATTCCGAAGAAGAAGGAACTCCTGCGGCACAGCTATATAGGGATACAGTTTCTTCAAGCGTCAAACAGGAACGTTACGGTCGCCTCATGGAATTACAGTCAGGCATATCTTTTGCATACAATCGGTCGAGGGTAGGTAAAAGGGAGCGGGTATTGATAGATCGGATAATGCCGGGGCGTTTGGTGGGAAGGACGCAATGCGAATCGCCTGAGGTAGATGGAGAAATCTATACAGATTTGCCCTTTGAGATGGAACTTTGTAAGAATCTGATTGGTACATTTCGGGAAGTAGCGATTAAGGAGGCAGGGGCGTATGATTTATATGGAATGATGTATCTTTGACATTTGGAATAATAGAGACCATTATAGAGATGAAATTATTAACAGGAAAAGTAGCGCTGATTACGGGGGCTGCAAGGGGCATTGGAAAGGCTATTGCCCTTACTTTTGCCCAACATGGGGCCGACATTGCTTTTACCGATTTGCAAATGGATGAACAGGCCAAAGAGACGGAGGCCCAAATAGCCGCTTACGGAGTTAAAGTAAAGGGATACGCCTCCGATGCGGCCGATTTTGCAGACGCCCACAAGGTGGTAGAAGATGTTCAAAAGGAGTTTGGAACCATAGACGTATTGGTAAACAACGCCGGCATTACCAAAGACGGATTGATGATGCGCATGAGCGAAGCCCAATGGGATGGGGTGATCCATGTAAATCTGAAATCGGCCTTTAACTTTGTTCACGCCGTAACCCCCCTGATGATGCGCCAAAAAAGGGGTTCCATTATTTCGATGAGTTCGGTAGTGGGCGTATCGGGGAATGCGGGACAAGCTAACTATTCGGCCTCTAAAGCGGGCTTGATAGGCCTGACTAAATCTATTGCTAAGGAATTGGGATCAAGAGGAGTGCGGTCAAATGCCATTGCGCCAGGCTTTATTTTAACTGAGATGACCGAGGGTTTGCCTCAAGAGGTAAAACAACAGTGGGCCCAACAAATCGCGTTGAAACGGAGTGGTACTCCCCAGGAGGTGGCCGACGTGGCTCTATTTTTGGCCTCAGATTTGTCTGCCTACCTGTCTGGACAGGTGATTCAGGTGTGCGGAGGCATGAATATGTAATAAATAACCTAATACTCAATAATTATGCGTTGTATAGAGCGGATTTTGATGGTATTGTTTTTGGCCGGTACGGCAGCCTGCGGACCGGTCATCCAGTTGATTGATGTGGATGTAAAACTTCCGGCCGAGTATCCCCTGACTTTTGACAACGGGAATATTGGGGTCTTCAATGCCCTCTACGATACCTCCGGGGTGATGGGAATGGGGTGGAACGACAGCCTGCTCATCAATAAAGTGGCCGAGGGTTTCAGGGATCGGTTGGCCGAAGAACGCTCTTTGGATCGCAACGATATTCCGATATACAATCATTTTTGCGGCCAAACTCCCGGGGGCGCCTTAGGGGACAAGGAGTATATCTATTCTCTGTCGGAGCAGACAGGATGCAGGTCATTGGTACTGATCGACAGCCTCAGGTTTGGAGATTTTGAGCGTGTCCATACGCGCACGGCCCTATCAACTGATGGCTATAACTTCATCTACGTAAGCAACCCATGGCAAATGGTTTTCCGGTTTTTTGATATGGATCAGGATCGGTTCACCGCTTTTTTTGCGATTAGAGACACCCTTTATTGGAACATCTATGCCCGAGAAAGGGATACTCTTTTGATCGACACCAAGGTACACGCTTCTTTACCCGAAGCGGCAAGTTTTATGGGGGCTGCGGTAGCCAAACTTACCCACTCCCAATGGGAGACTCAGGAACGGGTGCTCTTTTCTTTTGGAGGAGGAAAATGGTATAAGGCATTAGATCATGCTTTTATGTTTGAATGGGAAGATGCTCAGGCCATTTGGTTAGCCTTGACCCAAAAAACCAAAAACGGACGAAAAGTGGCTTATGCAGCCTTTAATTTAGCGGTAGCCTCCGAAATGCTTGGGCGGATGGATTTGGCAAAAGAATGGTTGGAACTATCCAAAAGTTATGTGGATATTCCCGAAATCACTCATTATTTGCAGATGCTTGAAGAGCGCAAGCAGCAACAGCGGAATATTATTTTGCATTTGGAAGATTGAAGCATTGCAGTACCGCCTCCATCTTTGCGCCGATTTCCCGGGTGCAGAGGTTGCCGATACTGCCTGCATGGGTGTGGCTGAGTGATTTATCGGAGGTAAATGTCTCTTCAGTGACTTCTTTACCTACAGATGAATACGCATCTCTGAAAGGCATCCCCGATAAAACGCGGCGGTTTACCTCCTCTACCGTAAAGAGGTGGTGGTATTTGTGGTCGTCTAAAATGTGTGGATTTATTTGGAGGTGCTGCAACATAAAAGCGGTCATATCCAAGCACTCCTGTAATTGGGTGGCGGAGGGGAATAAAATCTCTTTCAACAATTGAAAGTCGCGGTGGTACCCGTGGGGGAGGTGGTTGCACAGCAGGGCAATTTCGTTGGGAATGCTTTGAAGCCGACTGCAATGGGCGCGGATAAGTTCCCATACGTCTGGATTTTTTTTATGGGGCATGATGCTCGATCCGGTGCAGAGCGATTCGGGAAAAGAGATAAAATTAAAGTTGGGACAGAGATACATGCAACAATCGGCGGCAAGCTTGCCCAAGGTAGCGGCTATGGAGGCGATGGCAAAGGCAAGGGCCTGCTCCGTTTTGCCCCGACTCATTTGGGCGGCTATAGAGTTGTAGTGCAGCGTCTCAAATGCAAGCAGTCGGGTTGTCATCTGACGGTCTAAGGGAAAAGAAGTGCCGTATCCGGCTGCCGATCCCAAAGGGTTTTGATTGATGATTTTGTACGCTGCTCCCAATAGCTGCATATCATCTATAAGTGTTTCTGCGTACGCGCCTAACCAGAGTCCAAAAGAGGAGGGCATGGCAATCTGTCCATGGGTATAACCGGGCATCAGCACCGCTTTATATTGTTCACTCAGGCTTTGCAGGCAATCAAAAAGTGTCTGAACTTTTTGGGCAATACAGGTACACGCTTCCCTCAGGTACAATTTAATATCTGTTAAAACCTGGTCGTTTCGGGATCTTCCGGAGTGAATTTTTTTACCTACTTCGCCTAATTTTCGGGTGAGTAGTATTTCGATTTGAGAATGGATATCTTCTACATCTGATTCTATGTAAAAGTTACCGGTGGCTACTTCCTGTTTAATAGCCAGCAACTCCCGACTAAGGAGGGCTAATTCGTCCGGGGAGAGGAGACCGATAGAAGCCAACATTTTGATATGGGCCAATGAGCCGTCAATATCGTGTTTGGCCAATACAAGATCAAGGTGTTGGTCGTTGCCTTGGGTAAATGCGGCCACTTTTGGGTGTGCAGAGGCACCTTTGGACCAGAGAGGGGAAGACATAAGAAGTAAGAATTAAAGGGTGCGGGAGCTATGGGTGGGAAATGTTTATAAGTTAGAGGTTATGGGTTTGGAGGGTGTTAAGTAGTCTAAGATAACCTTTTAAACCCTCTTCCAATTCGGAGATAAGGATGTATTCGTCGGCGGTATGGGAACGTTTTGAGTCTCCCGGGCCGATTTTGAGGGCGGGGCAAGAGAGTTGTATCCAGTCGGAGGAGGTAGGTGAAATATAAGTGGGTATATGGAGGGCATGGATGGCTTTCCTCAAAGGGGAGTCGGCGGGGGTAGCGGAGGCGGTATGGTTTAGGGAGCGGGGTGTGAGGGTGCTTTGTACGCGCTGTTGCAGCAGTGCTAAGATTTCCTGATTGGTGTACGCGTCGGTGGTGCGGACGTCAACCACAAAACGGCAACGGTCGGGGACTACGTTGTGCTGGGTGCCGCCTTCGATTTGGGTCACCTGCAAGCGGACGTTGCCCATGGTGGGGGATATTTTTTCAAAAGAGAAATGTTTGAGGGTGTCGATGTCTTTGAGGGCTTGATAGATGGCGTTGATGCCCTCGCCCCGCGCTGCATGACCCGACACCCCAACGGTTTCTCCTTCTAAAACCATTAATCCGCGCTCGCCAATGGCGGCTTGCATGCCGGTAGGCTCTCCGATGAGGGCGGCGTCAATGGGGGGGAGTTGGGGCAACACCATGGCCAATCCTCCCGATCCGGAAACCTCTTCTTCTGCGCTCAATACTAACAAGAGGTTATAGGTGCCCTGTAGCTGGTGGAGCCGGATAAAGGCTTGGGTAAGGCACACTAAGGCGCCGCCCGCATCGTTGCTGCCCAAACCGTAGAGTCGACCCTCTTGGGTAAGAGGTTTGTAGGGGTCGCGGGTATAGCCTTTAGACGGTTTGACGGTGTCGTGGTGGCTGCATAACAGAAGGGTTGGTTTATCGGCTCGACGGGCGGC
>WRJW01000184.1 GCA_009778375.1 Bacteroidota bacterium | reverse complement strand
AACTGCTTTTGGGGCAAAACCGCAAAAAATGCAAATCCTTACCTTTTTTTTGCTTTTTTCACTCTTTTTTGCTTATTTTGCAAAATGTTATTTTTTCTGCATAAAAAATTCGCAGATTGTGCAAAAAATTGTCTGATAAAAGGGCCAAAATTATGAAAAACTCAGAAAATTTCTTGGAGATACAAAAGGCATTATTCGAGGAAGTGCAAAAAAAACTCCCCAAACACCACTCCTTAGTCGAATCGGTATCTGAAGTGTTGCACATAGGCGCCGATTCGGCTTACAGACGGATTAGGTGCGATAAACTTTTGAATATCAGTGAGATTTATGCGCTGTGCGCACATTTTAACCTCTCTTTTGACATATTGACCGGGGCAACGAATAAATATCGGTTTAATTGTATGTATCGTCCGGTTAATTCGTCCGTCCCCGGCGAATATCAAAATTATATTCTTTCCCTGTCGCAGAATTTTGAGAGACTCCGAGCTGCCGAGGGTTCACGCATTCTCCTGTCGGCCATGGATATTCCCCTGTTCCATTTATTGACGCATAAAGAATTGAGATTCTTTAAATTATTCACATACGCAGACAGCGTATACAAATACGCCGGCAGTTGGGATGATTTTGTGAAAGAGATGGAGACCCTCCAAATTATCGAGTGCCACCAAAAAATAAGCCGAGACTATGAACTCATACCTTCTTTCGAAATATGGACGAACGGCACCATTGACCCCACCTTAAAACTCATCAGCTATTACGTCGATATGTCCCTCTTCCCCGACCAAAAATTGCCTCTCCTCTTATGCAATCAGGTGTTAAGTCTCCTTAATAAATTGCATCAGTGGGTACAAAACGGCTATAAAGACCAATGTGCGACTCCGTTTCAACTTTTTCTGAGCGAAATGGATTTAGAGAATACCTACATTTTGATGAAGCAGGCACAGACAAGCAACTGTGTCGTCAAATTGTTTACCATAAACCATCTGAATATTTTTGACGAGGCTTTTTGCCGAGAAACGGAAGATTGGCTAATCAAACTCTCCTATCGTTCTGTCCCCCTCTCCGGCAGTTCAGAAAAAGAACGGGTAAAGTTTTTTAATGCGCAGCGACACAAAGTACGCCTCCTGATGAGAAAAATCAAAACTCACTTTGAAGCAAACAGTTAGTATCTGTGAGTCCACGTCTTTTATTTCCCCTGCAACCTTTTGCAAAAAGTGATTGCTACGAGGCCGGTTGCGACGAAGCGGGCAGAGGATGCTTAGCCGGGCCTGTCTTTGCCGCCGCGGTTATTTTACCGTCCGATTTTTTTCATCCCCTCTTAAACGACTCCAAACAGATGAGCAGGGCACAACGTGATTTGATGCGTAATGTAATTGAACAGAAAGCTTTATCCTGGTCGGTTGCCTGGGCAGAAGTGGAGGAGATCGATCGATTGAATATCCTCCATGCCTCTATCCTCGCTATGCATCGGGCCATCGCTCGCCTGTTCATCAGACCGGAACACCTTATTGTTGATGGCAATCGCTTTTCCCCTTATCCCGGTATTATGCATACCTGTTTGGTAAAGGGAGACAGCAGATTTGCCTCTATTGCTGCGGCATCGGTATTGGCCAAAACCCACCGCGACGCATATATGGAGCAAAAGGCGATTGCCTTTCCGCAGTACGGCTGGAATAAAAATATGGGGTATCCTACACCGAAACACCGTTTGGCTATTGCAGAATGGGGGCCGTCGCTGCTTCACCGCAAAAGTTTTAAACTTCTTCCCGATCCTTTACTGTTGTAGAAAAACTGCTATATTTGTACAATCATTACACCATAAAATTTATCATGAAAAAATTCAGTTTAATCCTTGGAGCGTTTTTGCTCACTTTTCAGACGGCGATTGCCGACGAAGGTATGTGGCTTTTGCCGCTTATTCAAAAACTCAATGCCGACGCCCTTAAAAAGGCAGGTTTAAAAATCTCTCCGGAAGATATTTACAGCATTAACAAATCGAGCCTGAAAGATGCCGTCCTGATCTTTGGCGGCGGTTGTACCGGCGAAGTTATTTCCAAAGAGGGATTGGTACTGACCAATCACCATTGCGGGTATGGCACCATTCAGCGACTCAGTTCCATGGAACACAACTACCTGCATGACGGGTTCTGGGCTATGAGCCGTCAAGAGGAGATTCCTGCACCCGGGCTCAACGTTACCTTTATCGACAGAATGGAAGACGTGACCGCCCAAATGAATGAGGTCTTAAAAAATTGCACCACAGAAGCGGAGCGCGCAAAAGCAATTGCAGCCACTGGGGATGAAATATCCCAAAAGGCTGTGGGTGACAATCCCTACCTAAGGGGCCGCGTGACTTCTATGTACGGAGGCAATACTTTCTATTTGGTAGTGACCAAAACCTTCAACGACGTCCGTTTTGTGGGTGCGCCTCCCTCCTCTATAGGTAAATATGGCGGAGATACCGACAACTGGATTTGGCCCCGCCATACCGGCGACTTTTCCATATTCCGCATTTATGCCGACAAAGACAATAATCCTGCGGCTTATAATCCATCCAATCAACCATATAATCCGGTTAAACACTTGACCGTATCCTTAGCCGGAGTTAAAGAGGGCGATTTTAACATGATTATCGGACAACCGGGCCGTACCACCCGTTTTATGACCTCTGCTGAAGTAGAAGAACAACGCGACATTACCAACGAAATAGGCGTATATGTACGGACGATCCGCCAGGATATAATGCAGGCCGATATGTTGGCGGACCCCAAAGTGCAACTCCAGTACGCTTCTAAATTTTCCGGTTCTTCTAACTACTGGAAAAAGTGGACCGGGATGAGCGAAACCTTTGCCAAATTGGACGTGGTCAACCGACGCGCTCGTGAAGAACAGGCCTTTGAAACTTGGGTGGCTGCTGATCCCGCCCGTCAGGCCAAATATGGTAAGGCAGTAAGCGATATCAACAGCGCCATAGCAGGCCGCAGGGATATTCGGTATCAGCAAACGTACCTGTCTGAATGTTTGAACAACTTGGAAATTGTCAGTTTTGCCGGACGGATGGCGCGCTTATTGCCTGTTTTGGAGAAGGGAGACCCTAAGGAAATTGAGACTTTTATCAACGGAAACAGAGGCGCCATCGATAACTTTTTCGAAAATTATAACCAACCGACCGACCGCAAGGTATGTGTCGCCATGATCAAACTCTTTGCCGACGAAGTAGACAGAGCAGATCAGCCCTCTTTTTATCAAATCATTCGCGACCAGTACAAAAAGTCGGTGGACGCTTTTGTAAACGATTTGTTCGGTAAATCTTTCTTTGCTACTCCCGCCAAATTAGATGCTTTTTTGCAGCACCCTTCTGCCGAAGCGCTCAAAAACGACCTTGCCTTTATGGTCTATACCTCTATTTCTCAAAAAGCCGCTTTGCTGGCTGCTCAGGTCGTTCCCTTTAACGAACTTGCCTCTCAGGCACAACGTGCATACATTGCCGGAACGCTTGAGAAGAACCAGGGTAAAGCCCTCTATCCCGACGCCAACTCCACCATGCGCCTCACTTATGGACACGTAAAAAGTTACACCGCCAGGGATGCCGTGGATTATAAGTTTTATACCACGCATCGGGGTGTTCTGGAAAAAGAGAACTTCAATTGGGAATTTGAACTTCCTGCCGGCCTTAAAGAGCTTATCCTAAAAGGGGATTTTGGCCGGTATGCCAACGAGAAAGGAGAACTTCCCGTCTGCTTTATCAACAACCTTGATATTACCAACGGAAATTCCGGAAGTCCTGTACTTAACGCTAAGGGTGAGTTGATTGGCGCGGCCTTTGATGGAAATTGGGAAGCCATGAGCGCAGACGTAATCTTTGAACCCGAACTGCAACGCTGTATTGCCGTGGATATTCGTTACGTTCTCTGGGTTATTGATAAGTTTGGCGGCGCAGGTCACCTGATCAACGAAATGACGCTTGCTAAATAGTGCGCGGCTACATCCGGTCAAACCCGAAATATAAGAAAGAGCCCCTGATCAACAGGGGCTCTTTCTTATTTCGGTCTCCTCACTATTCTGGGTCTGCGACCTGTTCTGCGTTTAATCGGTTCCGGCGCCACCACAACGTTCTTTTTGGGACGACCCCGCCTTTTCTTTTCGACTACCTCCACTGCAGGAGGAAGGGTTACCGTAACCTCTTGGTTTATTTTTGGTTTGCGGCCCCTGCGCTTGGCCGGTTGAGCAGCCGGAACAGGTTTCTCTTTGACGCTTTTACGGCTGACCCTTGGCTTGCGGGCCGGTTTTTTCTCGCGGAGCCATTCTAACACTTCTGCCTCTACAAAAACCCAATTCCGTCCCTCTTTGCGGGCGGGAATTTTACCTTTTTTGGCTAAGTTGTAGAGGGTGATTTTGGCCTTGCCGATTAATTTACTGGCCATTTCGGCACTCATAATTCCGGAGAGCGGGGCTGTTTTTTCTTTAACAGGAACCAATTTAGGTTTTCTGGGCGCTTTAGGCGTCTGGGGCGCTTTGGGCTCTTTTTGTCCTTTTAGCAACCCCTCAATGGCAGTAAGTCGATCCATAATATCGACTAAGGTCGACGGAATTTCGTCAAACGTAAGTTTTTTCTTTTTCATAGTGTAAAGTAACGGGTAATTATAACTGGTTAATCTGCTGCAAATGTAATATTCTTTTTTATATTTGTGCATTTATACAATAGTTAATTATTTTTATGAAAAAGCAACTTGTATTTTTTGCATTGATTTTGTTTGTTTTACAGGCAAATAGTCAGCCAGTATCTACTGATTATCCCTACAATATAAATACCACTTTCAACGGCAATCCCGCCATCCAAATGGGAATCGCATGGTTTACCAACGCATCCGTCACCGGAGGGGTGGTACAAATCGTCGAAGGGAAGTGGGCAGAATCTGCAACTTTTTCCGGGGCAAGAGAAATTCCCGCTGTTTGTGTAGCGGTAGATTCGCTTCCGTACCGCGCCGGCGAAAAACGTTCCTATACGAGCAATAAAGTGCTTATCGATCAACTTTATCCAAATACCACCTACTCCTATCGCGTGGGAAAAGAGGGCGCCTGGAGTCCGGTCGGTCGTTTTACCACTGCTTCTTTAGACCGCGAGCCCTTCGATTTTATTTATATTACCGACACGCAGGCAGACACCGATGAGCATTTTGATATATCCAAAAAAACCATCGAAGCGGCGTACCAATGCGTCCCCGGTGCACGGTTTGTCTTGATGACGGGAGACCATGTAGATTCGGCGGGCGCCCGAAGTGCCGAATGGGAGTGGGAGCAGTGGTTTGAAAAGATGCAAAACGTATGGTTGCAGCTACCCATCGCCACCACTCAGGGTAACCACGATTCAAGTCCCTTTGGTAACCTTTTCCATCATTTTAACATCGAAACAAATTTTGGCGAAACCATCTATTCTTTTGTATACGGAGACGCCCTCTTTTTGGTACTCAGTTATGAGGGGTATCGGAAAGGGGACTCTTTTTTTTCCGATTTGGAATCTTGGATGCGTCAACAAATCGCCCAAAATCCAGACCTGACGTGGCGGATTGCGGCTTTTCATAAAACGATGTTTACCGGTGCCGCACACCAAAACGATGCCGACGGGAGGATTGTCCGCGAGCGGATGGCGCCTCTCTTCAAGGAATTGGGTATTGACTTGGCTATTCAGGGGCACGATCATGTATACGAAGTGATTGAATCCGACGGTGTACTCTATTTTGTAAACAATTCCGCCGGGAAAAAGAAATATTATCCCCACACCAAAGAACAAATGGAGGCTGATTTTTCCAAGCATGGGGTAAACGATTATTTTGGGCTCTTTAAAAAACTCGAACAAACCGGCGAACCTACCTTTAGCCATATAACTGTATCTACTTCCGCTATTTACGTGTCCACCTATGCTGTATCAGGCACTGGAGAAACCACTTTGTTGGACACATTCACCATCCAAAAGCATTGACGGAATAAAAAAAAGACGTACTTTTACACTTTTATCAAACCCCCCTATATGAACGATTATCGCTTTCAGGAAGATGTCTTGAGAGAGCCTGGAAAAAAATACCATACAGAAGTAGGTCATTTTCAGGTTAATCACGAGGGGGAAAAGATATGCGGCGACGTATTTTTGTCTAAGCGCATCCCGGAGGAAAATCGGGTATTGTGCGTCTTGTCCGACGGTATGGGCCATGGAGTACGGGCCAATGTTCTGGCCACCCTCACCGCCACCATTTCCCTGAATTTTTCTTTGGAGCACAAGAATGCCAACTCCTTGGCAGAAATTATTATGAAAGCCCTTCCTGTCTGCAGCGAACGGGGTCTCAGTTACGCCACCTATACCATCATCGATATCTCCATCGAAAACGAAACCGTTTCCATTTTGGAATATGACAATCCTCAAACGTTGATTATGCGGGGAAACCGAATCTACGCCCCCGAATGGACACACGTTAAATTTGAGGAAGGCGTCAACGACAAACGAGTCATGAACCTCCGAAAATGTCTCTTTACCCCACAGCTTGAAGACAGGATCCTCTTTTGCTCAGACGGGATCACCCAGTCCGGATTGGGAAAGGGGGGGGCTGCAGATTGGGGAAGAAATAACCTGACGATCTTTGTTCGTGAATTAATTGAGTCTAATCCAACTATTTCGGCAGCAGACTTGGCCGAAAGGGTGGTAAAACAGGCTTTGGCCAATGACCTGTATACACCCAAAGACGACCTGACCTGTGGTGTGGTTTATTTTAGGGAGGCCCGACCCATTATTTTGTGTACCGGCCCGCCGTTCACTCCCGAAAAAGACCGGGAATTTTCCGCCATCCTAAAAAACTTTGAAGGGAAAAAAATCGTGAGCGGAGCCACTACCACAGAAATTATTTCGAGGGAATGGGGGCGACCCGTTACCGACGAAGGGATCACCGACCCCACGCTGCCTCCAAGTTCCAAAATGGAAGGCGTGGATATGGTTACCGAAGGAGTGCTCACTTTGAGTAAGGTAACCCATTTGCTCAACTCCATGCCCGTCAGTTCCAACCCTCATTTTGGAAAAGGACCTGCCGATCAGATTTGTAAACTATTATTAGACAGCGACGAGATTTATATCTTGGTAGGCACCAAAATCAACGAAAACCACCACGACCCTAACCTGCCCGTCGAAATCGAAATCCGCAAGAATTTGATACGCCGACTAACGCAAGTACTCTCCGATAAATTTATGAAAGTAGTAATAATCAAATATATGTAAAAATATGTAATTTAAACCATTTTTAATTTAAAACCAATAGTTATGATATCTAACAATGAAGAATTTATCAGCCAGCTCGCTGATAAATACGGTCGAAATCGGGAGAGTCTGCTGCCCATACTCCATGAGGTAGTGGATCAGCTCCAGTACGTTAACGAAGAATCTATGGTAAACATTGCCAAGGAATTGGACATTTCTGCGGCCGATGTTTACGGTACGGCGTCTTTTTATGCTTTTATCGGCACGCACGAACAGGGCAAACACGTGATTAGGGTGTGTCAAACCATCGTTTGCGATATGAAACACAAAGAAGATATTGTGGACGCCATTACAGAATTGATTGGCATCAAGCCTGGAGAGACCACCCACGACGGAAAGTTCTCTTTGTACTATACCAATTGCTTGGGCGCCTGCCATAAGGGCCCTGCCATGCTAATTAATGATGAACCTTACGCTGAGCTAACCCCTGAAAAGGTGAAAAATATTTTAGTCAGTTATATGAAAAAGTAGTGCTTAACCCAAATAATAATAAATATGGCTACACAATTAAAAAGAACAGAGCTAATCTTCAAGGAAGACGTAGACTACAGCGCTCTGATACACAAAATAATGAAAATGGGGAAAGATAAGTTCATTTCCGAACTTATTGAATCAGGCTTAAAAGGACGCGGAGGCGCCGGATTCCCAACCGGATTAAAATGGAAAATCGTAAAAGAAGACCCAAGTCCTGTAAAATATATCGTGTGTAACGCAGACGAAGGGGAACCTGGTACCTTTAAAGATAAGGAGATTTTGGAAAAAGCATCCGAAAAAGTAATTTGGGGAATGACCTTAGCCTCCTATATTACAGGGGCCAAAGAGGGATATATTTATATTCGCGCTGAGTATAAATATTTATCTACCAAATTAAAAATTGCCATCGACAGGATGGAGGCCAACATTAAGACCTTAGGCATCAATTTTAAATTAGGATTGATCTTTGGAGCCGGCGCTTACGTTTGCGGAGAAGAAACGGCCCTGCTCCAATCGATGGAGGGATTCAGGGGCGAGCCTACCAATAAACCGCCCTATCCGGTAAACAGCGGATATTTGGGAAAACCTACCGTGGTAAACAATGTAGAAACCTTTGTAAACGCTATGATTATTGCCGAGATTGGAGCCGAAGAGTACAAAAAGTTGGGCACCAAGGCTTCTCAGGGGAGCAAACTCTTCTCGGTATCGGGAGATTGCAGCAAAGAGGGGGTTTTTGAGTTGGAAATGGGCATGACCGTTCAACAATTCGTAGATGAATTTGGAGACGGCGACACCAAAGCCGTTCAGGTGGGAGGCGCCTCGGGTTTTTGCGTTCCGAGGAAAGAGTTTAAAAATACCATTATTGGATTCGAAGGAGTACCTACGGGGGGCTCCATGAAGGTGTTTAATTCTTCGCGTTCCATGTACAATATTTTGGAAAACTATTTGATCTTTTTTGAAGAAGAGTCTTGCGGACAATGTACCCCCTGCCGCGTGGGCACCCAGCAATTGCTTCAGGGCATCCGTGCGGTTAAGCGGAAAGAAAAACCAAAAACCTACTTGGACGAATTGCTCCGATTGGCCTATACCATGAAGTACGCTTCTAAATGCGGATTGGGAAAATCGGTAGGAAACGCCTTCAGGTCCATCATCGAAAACTTTAGAGAAGAAATCGTATATTAATAAAGGAGATAAAACTATGGATAACATGATTAACATAACCATAAACGATACCCCCCTTCAGGTAGCAGAAGGAACCACCATTTTGCATGCCGCAAAAATGATTAACGTGCATATTCCTACCCTGTGTCACCACGAAGATTTATGCGTGGCCGGTAATTGCCGTATTTGTGTGGTGGAGGTAGAAAACGATCCCAACCTGATTGCCGCCTGCGCTACTCCGGTTAGGAACAACATGAAAATATTGACCAATACGGCAAAAATCCGTATGGCGCGTAAACACATTCTGGAGTTATTGCTTACAGAACACAACATCAATTGTATCAAATGCAACCACAGCAACAGTTGTGAATTACAAAACTTAGCCCTGGAATACAGAACAGACGAAGAGATTTTTATCGATTTGCGTAAACCATCCCGTCCCGACACCTCTTCTTTCTCCATTCAAAAAGACGACAGCAAGTGTATCCGTTGTACCCGTTGCGTCCGTACCTGTGCTCAAATACAGGGCGTCAGCGCCCTAACCATGGCCAATAAGGGTAATCTTGCCAAGATGAGCACCTTTTTGGAAAAACAGATGGGCAACGTGGTATGCACCAACTGCGGTCAATGCATCAACCGTTGTCCTACCGGAGCGTTAACCGAAAGATCCTATATCGAAGAGGTATGGAACGCTATTTACGATCCGACCAAACACGTGGTGGTGCAAACGGCGCC
>WRJW01000183.1 GCA_009778375.1 Bacteroidota bacterium | reverse complement strand
AGTTCCGAAATAGAATGTTTGTTTGTAGAGCGCACCAAACAATTGTTGAAAGATGGCGGCGTGGCAGGCATTATTTTACCGAGTTCCATTTTGAGCAACGAGGGAATTTACACCAAAACCCGCGAAATAATTTTGAAATATTTTGAAATTGTTGCCATTACCGAATTAGGAAGCAATACTTTTATGGCTACGGGAACAAATACCGTTGTGTTATTTTTAAGAAGAAGAAACAATTACGATACTATCAATCTGAGAGAATCGGTTGAACGATTTTTTACAAATTTTCAAGATGTTGCATTAAACGGAATTGAAAAACCTTTCAGTAAATATGTAAATCACGTTTGGGAAGGACTTTCGTGGGAAGATTATCTGAGTTTACTAAAAAATAACCCTTACGATTTCATTGAAAAAGAAAGTGAATTATACAAAGAATATCGTAGAAAATTGAATGTTAGAACCGAAAAAGAGTTTTGGCAGAAATTTATTGAAACCGAAAAAGAAAAATTGTTGTATTTCATTTTGGCATATCCGCAAAAGGTTGTTTTAGTAAAAACAGGCGAAAAAGATGCAGAAAAACGTTTTCTCGGATACGAATTTTCCAACCGCAGAGGCAGCGAAGGCATACATCCGATACAACGCGGAAAAACCATTGACGAATGTACCAAACTTTTTGATGATGAGCGTTTTGATAACGAAGAAAAAGCAAGCACCTATATTTACAAAGCATTTGCCAACGATTATGAATTTCCAATTCACGAAAGTTTGAAAGATAATATCTATCGTATTGATTTAGTTGATACTTTGAGTTTCGATAGAGCATTTTTTGATAAATCGGTAAATACAAATGCCCAAAGAAAAATTAAATTTGACAGTAAATATGGTACAGTTATTCTTGATTATTTAGTTACTTTTCAAAGTGGTTTATGGAAAGGTGAAAAAGGAGATTTGCAAACAGTTAAAGTTTTAAGAAATACAAATTTCAAATTTAATAATGGAAAACTTTCTTATGATGATGTGGCAGAAATAGAAGTTGAAATAAAACAATTGGAAAACAGAAAATTAGAATATGGCGACATTATTTTGGAAAAATCAGGTGGGAGTGATACACAGGCAATTGGAAGAGTAGTTCTATTTGATAAAAAAGATAACAAAATTTATTCTTTTTCAAATTTTTGTACAAGAATAAGAGTAAAAGATGAAAACATTATAAATCCGATTTATTTATGGACTATCCTCAATGATTTTTACAATAAAGGAGGCACAATACCCCTGCAGAATGGTGTTAGATTGCTAAATATTGATTTTACTGGATATTCTAAAATCAAAATTCCTCTTCCTCCCAAAGAAATACAAGAAAAAATTGTTGCGGAAATAGAAGTATTGGAAAAAGAAGAGGGCGAAGCGAAAGAAAAAGTCAAAAAACTAAAAAGCGAAATTTCAACCATTTTTAATGTTGATACACCAAATAATTGTGAAATACTAAAACTCGGAGATGTCTGCAAAATAAAAGCAGGAGAATTTGTGAAAGTTGGAGATATTAGTAATGAAAATCAAAATGGATTATATCCGTGTTATGGCGGCAATGGATTGAGAGGATATACTAAAACATATACTCATGAAGGACTGTATTCTTTGGTTGGCAGACAAGGTGCTTTGTGTGGTAATGTTCATTTGGTAAGTGGTAAATTTCATGCTACTGAACACGCTCTTGTGGTTACGCCAAAATTGAATATCAATACAATATGGTTATATCATAAATTGGTCTCAATGAATTTGAACCAATATGCTACAGGTACCGCTCAACCCGGACTTTCTGTGATAAATCTTGTTCCTATTCAAATCCCTCTTCCTCCTCTTTCCGAGCAGCAAAAAATCGTTTCCGAAATCGAAAAAATAGAAGCACAAATAGCCAGCCTCGATCAACTACTATCCGAATTACCAAAACAAAAAGAGGCCGTTTTAGCCAAGCATTTGTAGCCCCATGCCCCTCTCTAACCCCATATTTCCCCTTATTGCCCAAGCCGCCCGCGCGTCAAAACAGCGCGCTTTTGTGATTGGGGGATACGTCCGCGATTACTTTTTAGAACGCCCCTGCAAAGACATAGATATTGTAGTAGAGGGGAGCGGCATTGTCTTAGCAGAAGAGTTAGGGAAGCAACTCCACACCCCTGTGCATGTGTATAAGCAGTTTGGCACCGCCATGCTCCGTTACCACGACATAGAGATCGAATTTGTAGGGGCGCGAAAAGAGTCTTACCGCACCAACTCCCGCAAACCTATGGTAGAAGACGGCACGCTGGAGGACGACCAGCAACGCAGGGACTTTACCATAAATGCTTTGGCGTTCAGCCTGCAAGAACACGACTACGGCTGCCTCATAGACCCTTTTGGCGGGGTAAAAGATATGCAAAACGGCCTCTTGCGCACCCCGCTTGACCCCGATACCACCTACAGCGACGACCCTCTGCGCATGGTACGCGCCGTGCGTTTTGCCGCCCAGTTGGGTTTTACCATTGTACCCGAATCCTTTACCTCCATACAACGTAACGCCCGCCGCCTCGAAATCGTATCTATGGAGCGCATTACCGATGAACTCCACAAAATTCTGATGAGCGCCCGTGCCCCACTTGGATTTCGCCTGTTGGATCAGACCGGACTTTTACCCCTGATTTTGCCTCAATTAGCGGCTTTAAAAGGGGTAGAAACCATGGAAGGACGGGGGCATAAAGAAAATTTTAGCCATACCCTTGAAGTCGTCCATAATATATCCAAAACTTCGGACGATCTTTGGCTCCATTGGGCAGCCCTCCTGCACGACATTGCCAAACCGGCCACCAAACAATACGATTCCCAAACAGGCTGGAGTTTTCACGGACACGACTTTGTGGGGAGTAAAATGATTCCCGGCATCTTTAAACAACTCAAACTCCCCCTGAACGAAAAGATGAAATATGTGCAAAAGATGGTACTGCTTCACCTAAGGCCCATCGCCTTGGTGCAGGAAGAGGTTACCGACTCCGCCGTCCGCCGCCTCCTTTTTGACGCCGGAGACGATATTGAGTCGCTAATGCTCCTCTGCGAAGCCGATATTACCTCCAAGAATGAGCAGACGGCCAAACGTCATTTGGCCAATTTTGCCAAAGTCCGCCAAAAAATCATCGAAGTCGAAGAAAAAGACGCCATCCGCAACTTTCAGCCCCCCATTTCCGGCGACCTGATCATGCAAAGATATGGACTCAGCCCTTGTCAGGAGGTAGGAGTGATTAAAGAGCGGATCAAAAACGCCATCTTAGACGGGCACATCCATAACGATTATGACGAGGCATACGCATTGATGGAACAGATTGCCAAGGAGATGAGGATAGAAGAAAAGGAGTGCCTTTAGTAGGGTTGCTGCCTGAGCCATATAGCCATAAAGCGGTCATACACGATATATCCGTCTAAAGTTTTATAAACAAGTTCCTTGTCTATCAATTTACGTAGGGCGGTATTTACGCTGCTGGTGGCTTTAAGTCCGTAATGGGCGATAAATTTTCCGGAGTTTATCTCTTTTACACACCGCTCTTTGGCGATTGCTTTGAGCAGATTAACAGAAACGGTCGAATAAGAGGCGAGCAATTTTCCATACAGATATTCCGATTCTGCCACAATTTCGGTAATCACGCGGTGTACGGCGGTCACGTCCGGTTTTTGCTTTTTGCCATACAATCTGTTAAGTATCATCTGAATATACCATGTATGTCCCTCAAATTCATCGTAGATATACAAAAAAATTTCGAGGGTCAAAGGCCTCTTTGCACCAAAAAAACGGGAAGCAAATTGATAATAAACCTCTCGGTCTATCTTATCAATGGATAGAATCTGTGTACTTTGATAAAAGGGGCGCTTGGGAGAGAAAAACATCTCCTGCATCACATGGTGTTTACTTCCTGAGAAGATAAAGTGTACGTTGGGAAGAAATTGAATGTGTGATCTGAGTAACGCCTCCACCCCTTTTTCGGGATACGCCGCCACTTGCTGAAACTCATCAAAGGCTACGTAACACTCTTTTCCTGAGGCTTTAAGATAGTCAAAAATCTCTTGCAAAGAACGCTCTTCTTTTGCAGGGTCAATGTGAACCGATATTTTGGGTAACCCCGTATAGTCGTCAAAAGTGAGTACGGGACGTAAACTTTTGAAAAATTTTCCCACTTCTTTTGCTCTTTTCTTTGCCGTAACATCTAATTTCCCCAGTACCGCGCCTGCAAACAGTTGAACAAATTCGTTTAGATTACGGGTAAAAAAAACATCTATATAAAAAACGGCTATTTGAGGTGATTCGCACTCCAAATAGTAAAAAGCGTGCTTAATAAGCCCTGTTTTTCCCCATTTTCTGGGCGAAATAAGGGTCAAATTACGCCCATTTTTAAGCGCTTCAACCATTATTTTCCGCTCTTTATCGCGGTCGCAGAAATAGTCAGGAGATACATATCCTGCTGTAATAAAAGGGTTTTTGAGTTCCATGCTTGTAGAATATTTAATAATTTATTGCGCAATTTACGCAGCGCAAATTACGCAATAATTCTTCAAATATCCAAATCGTTTTTAAAACGCTACTTGATTAAATGCATAAACTCCTCCCGCGTCTTGGAGTGATTTAAGAACGCTCCGGTAAAGGCAGAGGTTACCGTAACGGAGTGCTGTTTTTGCACGCCTCTGATTTGCATACACATGTGCTCTGCTTCGATCACTACGGCTACGCCTAAAGGATTGAGTGTTTGTTGGATACAATCGCGGATCTGCACCGTAAGGCGTTCCTGTACCTGCAGGCGGCGGGCAAAGGCGTCCACCACGCGCGCTACTTTGCTTAATCCGGTAATGTACCCATTGGGAATATAGGCTACATGCGCTTTTCCGTAAAAGGGGAGCAGGTGGTGCTCGCATAAAGAATAGAGTTCTATGTCTTTTACCAATACCATTTGTTGGTACTCCTCTGCAAACCGCGCCGAATTGAGGATGGCCGCCGGATCCTGATCGTATCCCTGAGTAAGAAACTGCACGGAACGGGCTACCCGAATCGGGGTTTTTAACAAACCCTCCCGGTTTTGATCTTCTCCCAAAATCCTGAGTATCTCTTTATAATGAAAGGCCAACTCTTGCAGGGCCTCCTCGTTGTACTGATCGTTTTTTGTAAAACCCATTTATTGCTTATTTTTCGAACCGCAAATATAAAAAAATCCCAAAATAATGTGCACCTTTGTATTTCTATACAATCAATATGGCAACCGACAAGAAAATTATTGAAATTACCGGCATCTCCAAAGTTTATCAGGTGGGAAGTCAGGAAGTACGGGCGTTAAACGGCGTATCGTTGGATATTTATCAAAATGAATATGTGGCTATTATGGGCCCTTCCGGATCCGGAAAGTCCACCCTGATGAACCTGCTGGGTTGCCTCGATTCTCCCACAAGCGGCACCTATATTTTAAACGGAACCGACGTAAGCCAAATGGCGGACGACCAATTGGCCGAAATCCGCAATAAAGAGATCGGATTTGTATTTCAATCTTTTAACCTGTTGCCCCGCTACAACGCTTTGGACAATGTGGCCCTCCCCCTGATTTACGCCGGACTGCCCCGTGCCAAGCGCGAAGAGAAAGCCAAAACCGCTATGGCCTGTGTAGACCTGACCAACCGTATGGAACACAAACCCAACGAACTCTCCGGAGGACAAAAACAAAGGGTAGCCTTGGCCCGCGCTATTGTCAACAGTCCCTCTATTATTTTGGCCGACGAGCCTACCGGCAACTTAGACTCCAAAACTTCCATAGACATCATGAATCTTTTTGAGGCGATTTATTCAGCCGGAAACACCGTTATTGTAGTGACCCACGAAGAGGAAATTGCCCTGCGCACCCGCCGCATTGTGCGCCTGAGGGACGGAATTATCGAAAGCGACAAAATCAATCCGAATCCCATTGTAACCTAAGGATTAGGGATGAAAATTTATACCAAAACCGGAGATGCCGGCAGCACTTCGCTGATTGGAGGCAGGCGGGTGGCCAAAAACCATCCCCGTGTGGAGGCTTATGGGAATGTAGACGAATTAATCGCCACTCTGGGCGCAGTCCGGGCTTGTCTATACGAAAACACTTTGTCAGATTGTCTGTTGCCCATCCAGCAAGAATTGATGAATCTTGCCGCCCATTTAGCCAACGACGCAAGCGGCAAACTCCTTGCCCCCATTGAACCGGAATCCATACTCGCTTTGGAGCAACAGATCGACCGGATGCAGAATGAGTTGCCCCCCCTGACTGCCTTTGTGCTGCCCGGCCCCCCCATGGCCGCTGCCTATTGCCATATTGCCCGTACCGTTTGCAGGCGGGCAGAGCGCTCGGTAATCGCCTTGGGCCCGCAAGCCGCAGCCCCCGAAATCTTGTGCTACCTCAACCGCCTCTCAGATTTTCTCTTTGTATACAGCAGGTATATATCCTGCTAAATTTATTTTTGCCGTTTCCTTTTTTTTTGTTATCTTCGCTGCCCAATTGAGGCTCCATAAATTATATATTATTAATACTTAAATAGTTACATATATGTATTGGACATTAGAACTTGCATCCAAGTTAGAAGATGCGCCTTGGCCCGCCACCAAAGACGAGTTGGTTGATTACGCCACCCGCTCGGGAGCTCCACTCGAAGTAATTGAAAACTTAGAAGACCTTGAGGAGGATGGAGAGGTTTACGACAGCATAGAAGATATTTGGCCCGATTACCCCAGTAAAGAAGATTTCTTCTTTAACGAGGAGGAGTATTAGCGCCCTGAGATCATGAAAATCGTTATTGCCGGAGCGGGCGAGGTGGGGTGTCACTTAGCCAAAATGCTCAGTATGGAGTTCCACGATATTACCGTTATCGATAGCCGCGAAGAACGGCTGAATAAAATTGCCGAATCGGCCGATGTGATCACCTTTTGCGGATCCCCTACCTCCATGGCCACCCTCGAAAAAGCAGGAGTGCCCGGCGCAGACCTTTTTATTGGGGTCAGTCCTGCCCAGGATCAGGATGTTAATATACTCAGCGCCGTGATCGCCAAAAAATTAGGAAGTAAAAAAGTCACCGCCCGCATCAATAACGACGAATACCTTAAACCGGAGTATAAGCTCCTTTTTACCGAAATGGGCATCGACCTCCTCTTTTATCCCGAAAAAGTAGCCGCCCACGAAATCATCGACCTCCTCCAGCAAACCGGCACCTCGGAATTTATGAATTTCTCGGGAGGAAAACTACAACTCATTGCCCTTAAACTCGACGAAGGAGCCCCTGTCGTCAACAAACGCCTCATAGAGATTCCCGGCGGCCCCGATATGCCCCTCTTTAGGGCGGTAGCCATTGCCCGGGAGGGCCACACCTTGATCCCCAGATCCGATACCGAATTTAAACGCGACGATTTGGTTTTTGTAATCAGCAGGCGCGAAGGAATCCAGCAGGTCTTGGATTTTTCGGGCAAGGATAATATGGATGTGCATAACCTGATGATTGTGGGCGGAGGCAGTATTGGAGCCTTGGTGGCCGCAAGATTAGCCGATAAGATTGAACGGATTAAATTGATAGACTCCGACCGTGAGCGCTGTCAACAACTGTCGGAAACCCTTAAAAAGGCCTTAGTGATTTACGGAGACGCCCGCAACACCGATTTGCTTATTGAGGAGGAACTCAGCAACATGGATGCCTTTGTTGCCGTTACAGGAAGCTCCGAGACCAACATCCTTTCGTGTATGGCAGCCAAAAAGGCCGGAGTTCTCAAAACGATTGCAGAAGTAGAAAATATCGACTATATAAAATTGGCCAAAGAGATGGGGGTTGACGCCGTCATCAACAAAAAACTGATTACCGCCAGCCGTATTTTCCGCTTTACCATGAGCCACAATGTACAATCGATAAAATGCCTCAACGGTACAGATGCCGAAGTGTTGGAGTTTATTGCCAAGCCGGGAAGCGTAGTAACCCAAGATACCATCCGAAACATTCATTTTCCCAAAGACGCCCTTATTGGAGGGGCCATCCGAGGCAGCAACAGTTTTATTGCCCAAGGCGACTTTGAAATCAAACCCTACGACCGCGTCGTTGTTTTTGCCCTGCCCAGCGCCTTAAGCAGGGTCAACAAGTTTTTTGCATAGCCGTCCAAAACCACTCCCCTATTCATGTCGCTACTCCTTCAAGCAGAACGCCTCCACAAAAGTTTTGGCCCTATTACCCTCTTTAATGACCTGAACCTGTACATTCGAGAAGGAGAAAAATGCGCCTTGATCGCCCCCAACGGCAGCGGAAAGAGTTCCTTGTTACAGGTATTGGCCGCAGTAGAACCTCCGGAAGCAGGGGGCACTGTGTTTTTACATCCGGGCGTCACCTTGGGATACCTTCCTCAAGAGCCGTGGTTTAACCCCGAACATACTTTATTTGAGGCAGTTTACGCCCCTACGGCCGCAGATCGGGAACAGATTTGGAACTACGAACAGCGCATCAAACAGATTTTAACTATCTTAGGTATTAACCACCCGAACCGGCCTGTCGCCAACCTGTCGGGCGGTCAGCGCAAGCGCTTAGCCCTTGCCGCCCTTTTGTTGCAGGAACCCGACCTCTTTATTCTGGATGAGCCTACTAATCATTTAGATACAGATATGATTGAATGGCTGGAAGCCTTTTTAATCAAAAGCCGGAGTACCCTGCTGATGGTAACCCACGACCGTTATTTTTTAGACCGGATCTGCAACCGGATTTATGAATTAGAGAGAGGCATTCTCTACGGTTACCAGGGGAATTACAGTTATTATTTAGAAAAAAGGCAGGAACGGATCGAACAACAGCAGGCACAAACCGATCGCGCCCGCAACCTTTTCCGCAACGAATTAGCATGGATGCGCAGCACGCCTCAGGCCCGCACCGGCAAGGCCAAATACCGCATCAACGCCTTTTACGATTTGGCAGAAAAAGCAACGGATTCTTATCGAGCCTCCGCATTGCGCATGAATATACACACCGCCCGTTTGGGCAAAAAAATCATCGAATGTACAGACCTTTGTCATGCCTACGGCTCACTGATAACCTTAGCCCATTTCAATTATACTTTTTCCCGCATGGAAAAAATCGGCATAGTAGGGCCAAACGGAGTCGGCAAAACCACCTTGCTTAAACTGTTAACTGGAGCGCTTGCCCCTGATTCCGGAACCATCGAAAGAGGCGAAACCATCCGTTTTGGCTTCTACAGCCAGGAAGGGTTGGCCTTTAAGCCCGGGCAAAAAGTGGTAGAAGTGGTGCGCGAAATCGCAGAAGTGGTTACCCTAAGCGATGGAAAACAACTCAGTGTAACTGACTTTCTGAATTATTTTCTTTTCCCGCCCGACCGTCATTATGTTTACGTAGACAAACTGAGCGGAGGAGAAAAGCGCCGCCTGTATCTGCTGACCGTATTGATGAAACAGCCTAATTTTCTGATTTTAGACGAACCCACCAACGACCTTGATATTGTTACCCTCAACGTCTTGGAAGAGTACCTGCAGTCGTTTCAGGGGTGTGT
>WRJW01000182.1 GCA_009778375.1 Bacteroidota bacterium | reverse complement strand
TTTGTTATTGTAGGCGCATCCAAAGATTATTATCCTGTTTTGGCCTACTCCGAGGAAAATACTTTTGAGTATAACGAGGAGATCGGAGGGTTAGTAATCTGGATGGAAGAAACCCAGGAAGCCATCAGGCAAAGCGAAAATTCTGATGAGGACACCAAATCACAAATGCGTAATTTATGGACAAAGTACGAACCGGGGGGAAGTTCGATTATCGATCCTGTGAAAACCAGAGCCTCTGACCCCGCACAAGAGGCTGCTTTCCAATCGAGAATCAGCGAACTCCAAAATGATAGTGAGGGTAGCGAATACTCGTATTATAGACTATCGGATGTGTTTTACGAAGGCGTTTTTGCGGATACTTACGGCGCTTATCTTCGCTTTTGCAGTATGGCTAATGAATTTGGCTCTCCATTAGAATATACTATTGTTGGAATTAAAAATGGGTACCACCTCGATGAAGTTGGACCGCTACTTTCTACACACTGGCATCAAACGTATCCGTTTAATGCATCATGGACCACTAATCCCGATAAGGTTATTGGATGTATTACTGTGGCTATGGCTCAAATCATGAAGTGTCATCAATGGCCAACATCGTTGAGTTTTAATGGCATTCCTATTTATTGGAATAATATGCCTAATACTGGTTCCACAACATATCCAAATACACACAGCACGCCTACTCTGATGTGGTGTATTAGGGAGTTGTTAGATAGTCCATTGTTCGCTTTTATTATAAATGAAACTGCTGCAAATGCGAAAAATGCTTTTCAAGATTTCGGTTACAATTCTTATGTTATAGACCACAACGCAACAACAGTAAAATCTGAACTTTTAGTTCATCAAAATCCTGTAATGATGACAGGATACACAGGAGCATTTTTGGGTGGAATCCCAACTGGCACTGGGCACGCTTGGGTTTGTGATGGAGCAAGGTATGATTACGCTTACCATCGATATTTCATGGAGTTTCTTTACCGACCCGGAGGAATTTATGATTATACCAACATAGAAGATACACCATCTCTCGAATCTCCCTACGGAGTCAATGGAGGGGCATCATTATTTTTCCACATGAATTGGGGTGGAGGAGGTTCATCTGATAATACATGGTATATATCCAATCATACACTGGGTCCCAATGGAAGTAATTATAGCCATTATCGGAGAGACGTATATGCTTCAATTCCTTAATTTATTAATAATGAGAAAATTTTTATTCCTAGTTATTTTATTTTTTTCCGTTATTCAACTTTCTGCTCAGAACGAGAAAAAAAGGTTGCTTGGGATGCAATTTGCTTCTGGAGTAAGTGCCTTTAACGAATTAGGGCTGGCAACAGGGACAACCTTTAAGACCAATTGTTTTTACACTATTGGGCTAAATTATTCCGAAGCTATATCCAAGAGATGGGATGTGTGTAGCGGTTTGGAGTATACCTCTAATTCGATGACGGTTATTCCCGGCTCATTTGGAGGTTACGAAATAGGGCGATACCCTGCCGACCTTATGCTGTTTACGATTCCTGTTCAATTTAAGTATCATTTGGGGAAATTCTTTTTCGTGAACGGAGGGCCGTTGTTAAACATCGTATCTAGAATATCAGAAAAAAGGAGCATAGAAAACAAGGTATTTCACGATAATATTTCCATGTGGTTGGGGCTGGGATTAGGGCTTGGTATTGAACATGAATTTAATTCCGGAATTGTGCTCTCGCTACATTCAGATGTCAGAAGTAATGGCTATTTCGTTTTAGGTAAGCACTCATATTATCAGGCAGGAGCCAGTTTGGGTGTAGGATATAAATTTTAGACACACCCGAGAGACGTCGACGGTAGCGTATTACCTGTGTAGACGACTAATTCACAGCAACAGGGGCGGATCCTCGCGGATGCGCCCCTGTCTTTTTAACCCGAATGATTTTTTAAACTCTTTAAACTCTTTTAACTTTTTTAGCGTGTATCGTCAAACCCCATGACGGCAATCGGGTTAAACTTGCCGGATAGCGCCTGACGCTCCACGTTTACTTATCTGCCCATTTGGGCATCCTGAATCATCTTTTGGTTGGGGAGGATCAAGATTTCGACACGGCGGTTTTGGGTACGACCTTCTACCGTGGCATTGGTGGCAATCGGCTGGGTAGATCCTACGCCTGCCGCCGACATGCGTGAGCCGGAAACTCCGTTGGAAATCAGGTAATTTTTTACCGAATTGGCTCGGTCTTGGGAGAGGGGATTATTAATGGCATCGCTACCGGTATTGTCGGTATGGCCAATAATATTGATTTCTGTATCGGGGTTGGCGTGAAGGCTGGAGGCAAATTGAGAGAGCGCATTGCGGGAAGTGCTGCTTAGCGTGCTCGAATTGGTGGCAAACAAAATGCCCGATTCAAAGGTTACCATTAGGGCTTCTCCATCATTAATGGATTCGACTTTTGCATTTTCGATGGCTTCAAGTTCTTTCTTTTGTTTGTCCATCTTGTTGCCAATGATAGCTCCGGCGGCGCCGCCTACCACAGCGCCGATGCCGGCGCCCCAGGCAGCTCCTTTACCACCGCCAATCACGGCTCCAATTCCGGCTCCGGTGGCGGCTCCGGCTCCGGTTCCAATGGCGGTTCCTTTAAACGTGTTGCTGGTTCCGCAGCCCGAACAAAGCATGGCCACGACCAAGCCTGCGGAAATAAGGGAATGGGTCTTTTTCATCTTTGTATTGTTAGTTAGACTTTTTTTGATGTTGTTTGTACCTGCTCAGATACTTGTCGACGCGTCCGGCGGTGTCTACCAACTTCATCTTACCGGTGTAAAAGGGGTGGGAGGTGTTGGAGATTTCTAATTTGTACAAAGGATATTCGACCCCGTCTACGGTGGTGGTCTCCTTGGTATTTACGCACGAGCGGGTAATGAATAAATGGTCGTTGGACATATCTTTAAACGCAACAAGGCGGTAAGCGTCCGGATGAATACCTTTCTTCATGAAGAGTAGTTTAATTAAAAAATGGGGAGGCAAAGGTAGGTAAATTTTGCTAATCGCCAAAAAATTATGATGATAAAATATGATGATTTTTCAACATCCTAATAAGTTCTTGTGCATCAGCTAATTTTTCAGCTTCTGCATAGAGCCGTAAAATCGGCTCGGTGTTGGAGGGACGGACGATCAGCCACTTTTTTTCCTCTTTAAAGGCTATTTTGATTCCGTCGCGCTCGTCTACCTCTGCACCCGCGAAGAGCCTTTTTATAGAAGGAACAAGGGATTTAAAAGCAGAAGGGGTGATCCCTTCTATGCGGTCTTTGACCATGTAGTAGGTGGGATATTGGGCCTTTAAGGCAGAACAGGTCGAATTGCTTTTGGCCAAATGGGTAAGAAACAAGGCGATGCCTATAAGGGCATCCCGTCCGTAGTGGAGGTCGGGCATGATAACCCCTCCGTTGCCTTCTCCTCCCACAACGGCTTCCCTTTGCTTGATGGTTGCCACTACATTGACTTCTCCTACTGCGGAGGTATAACTTGCACATCCATGGCGCTCCGCCACGTCGGTCAAAGCTCCGGTAGAAGAGAGGTTAGATACGATAGCTCCTTGTCGCACTCCCAACACATAGTCGGCTACGGCCACTAAGGTATACTCTTCTCCAAATGGGGTACCCTCTTCGCAGACAAAAGCTAAGCGGTCTACATCGGGATCTACGGCTATGCCCAAATCGGCCCCCTCCGATACCACCAACCGCGATAATTCGGAGAGGTTTTCGGGTAAAGGCTCCGGATTATGGGCAAAATCTCCGGTGGGATTACAGTGGAGGGGCACACAGGTGACACCCAAGTTTTCTAAGAGTTTGGGGACGATGATTCCACCCACGGAGTTTACGGCGTCAACGGCGACTTTGAATCCGCGGCGGTAAATGGCAGATACATTTACCAAAGAATGACCGATGACTGCATCTATATGTTGCTGACTAAAGTCTTTTTGACGGTATTTGCCCAAAGCGTCTACCGGTGCAAAATCAAAAATCCCCTTTTTGGCCATGGCCAACAGGGCGGCGGTTTCCGGGGCGTTGAGAAATTCTCCCCGATGATTGAGGAGCTTGAGGGCGTTCCACTCCCGCGGATTATGAGAGGCGGTCAGGACGATCCCCCCCTCTGCTTCTTCCCACACCACGGCCATCTCTACCGTGGGGGTGGCCGCCAGACCGGCATCCGTTACGTCAATCCCGCAGCTAAGCAGCGTACCGCACACTAAGCGATTGAACATATCGCCCGACAATCTGGCGTCTCGTCCCACCACTACGGTGCAACGAGGCTTTTCCGTTGCCTGTTTGATCCATTGGGCGTAGGCGGCGGTAAACCGGAGCAAATCAAGAGGCGTGAGGGCACTTCCCGTCACGCCTCCCACGGTGCCCCTGATTCCCGAAATGGACGTAATCAGCGGCATAAATAATTGGGTTTAAAGTACGATAGAAATCACTAAGAAAGTGGAAGCAAAAGATAGAATGGCGTACAATTCGGGAAATACGCCCAAAATCATCGTTTTTCCAAATACGTCGTTTCCATTGCCAATTTCTACAATACCATTGGCTACCAGTGAAGCCTGCTGTATGGCCGAAAACAAACCTACAAAGCCTAAGGCTAATCCTGCGGCACAAACGGCTAAGCCTTGTCCCAGCGTAAGGACGGTGGCCGTCCCGAGGGTGTTTAAAAGCAGGAAGAATCCGGCAAAGCCGTAAAGACCCTGCGTAGAGGGTAAGGCACAAAGAATCATCGAAGATCCAAACATATCGGGGTTTTTCTTGAGGGCGCCGATGGTGGCGTTTCCTCCCATGGTTACGCCTATGGCGCTCCCGATACAGGAAAGAGCAAGCATGGCTGCCATGCCCACATAAGCTAAAATAAAAGGTAGAGTCATAATATGATTTTTTTGTTAGTTTGCATTAGTTGTCTCTTTTCTAAGAGGTTTAAAGGGTCGGCCGCCTCCTCCAAAGCCGACATTTTTATAAAATTCTACAAAGGTCAGACGCATGGGGTGCACAAAAGCGCCCAAGCAGGAGAGGAGCAACACAAGGGTATGTCCCACCAACAGCATCAGTATGGCCAAGAACCAACCCACATAAGGGATGCCCGACATGCCGGATGCCACGCTGTTCACAATCAGTCCCAATATGCCTCCCGACATGGCCAATCCAAAGAGACGGATGTAGGAGAGAATATCTCCAAATACGCCGGTAATGTCGTATAGAGCGGTTATTCCGCTAAAGAGTCGCGTAAAAATGTTTCCTTTGGTCTTGGTAAAAAAGAGAATCATCGACAGAGAAATTCCAAGCCATATTAGACTGATAATCTTTGGAATGTTAATACCTTTGACTTCTCCGGATGCATACGCAACGCTGAGCCAGGCAATGAGTATGGCCCAACCTATGTTGCTCATACCGTGTTGCCACCCCTTTCTGATAATGGTGTCGACGGCAGAAAGGATGCGGGCAAAAAGAATTTGGAAAATCCCAAAGAGAATGGCAAACCAAAAGAGTTGATTGCTGGAGAAAAAAGCACTCCTGAGTTTTTCCGGAACAAAGGATGCTTCGCTGAGCGATACGCCAAAGACTCCGCCTAACAGGGAGGCCATCAGGATGGCTCCCACGCCGAGCAGTTGGACCAGATTGGCGTAGCCTTTTAGGGAGGGGATGAATTTTTTAACGGCAAAACCGGCAAGAATCAGCACCAATCCGTAGCCCATATCGCCCAAACACAGCCCAAAAAAGAGCATATAAAAGGGGGCAAAATAGGGGGTAAGGTCTAATTCTCCATATTTGGGTAACATATAAAGTTCGCCAATAGGCTCGTACAAACGTGCAAACCAGTTATTTTTGAGTTTGACAGGAGGGAGGTCTTCCTCTTTGGCCTCCTCTTCTACATAGAGTACAGAGGTCTCTTCTAAAAACATGCCTATCCGATCACTGTCGGACCTGGGGGCAAATCCGGTAAAGATATCAATCGTTTCTTCGGCCTCTTTTTGGACGCTTTTACCGGCTAAATAGCGTTCAAATTCGCTCTGGATCCATGCAATATGGTTTTTTAGCGGGTCAATGAAAGGGCGCCGGTCGCTCATGTTCCGGTCAATCTCGGCGGCCTCCCTCTCTAAAGCGTTCATTTCTGTTTCTAAGGCGCTAAGATCATGTTCGGGAAACTTGACTTCGGACAAAGGAAAGTCAAAAGGTTCTCCCTGCTCCTGAAGCGCCACAAAATAGATGGTTCCGTCTATCCGGTTGATTTCAAAGAGGGGGTACTGTTCTTCCCAATCGGAGCGGAAGCGTTTTTGGGCGCAGGAATAGGCGTGAAGGGTGAAGCCTAAGGCGTGGAGTCGTTCTTTTTCTCCCCGGCCAAAGGATCCCCAAGGAGCGGCGGCGGCCATTTCTTTGCGGACGCTCTGTTTTTGCTGCGCTATCTGCTCTTTGCGGGCAATGGCCGTTTCGATCGCACCCAGCGCTGCTTGCAAGTCAATAACATCGGGGCTTTCTACAAAAGGAAGTTCCGACGGATCGGCAGGCTGAGCCGGAGTCGCAGCCACAGGCTTGACGGAGGTCAAAAACTTGAGGGCGTTTTTATAGCGCAACAATTGGGCGTGCATCTCTTTAGACGTTTCGTCCATTGCTTTTTGCTTTCGACTGACGTCGACTAATCCCAGCTCCTGTATCTGTTCCAAAAAAGTTGGGGAAGATGCGTGGTGGAGCACAAAGGAGTATTTATTCATCGGAACAATCATCGTGCAGCCTCCTCCTCTTCTTCTTTAAGGTGTCTCTTCTTAACAATCTTTTGGGCGGCTTTGGACAAATTTTCCTCATCCTCCATAAAGCGTTTTATTTTGCGGATTGCTTCCTGATAACCGGGAATCTGTACCTTTTCGTAGAGATTTACCTTTTGGGTCGTCTTTTTACGGGCAAAGTCAAGGAGGCGCATCTTTTCTGCGTAGACTTCGCTCTCAATGCCTAATTGCGCCAACCGTTTGAGTATGGCAATCCCGTCTGCATACCAAAAGGGGGTATTAAAAAAGGAGTAGGGAGGAGTCAAAAAAAGTACCTCTTTGAGCAAAGGGGTTTTGACACCGGCCACCTTGACCGTTTCGAGCGCAACATCCGAAACGGCAATCAGTTTGGGATCGAACTCGTTCCAAAGAGAGGCCATATAGTGGTAAGAGGCAATGGCTTGCTCCAACTCCTGCACCAATGCGCGGGAACGCTCTTTGGCGCGCGTTACCTCAAACCTTAAGGCCGATTCCTTATTTTTAAGGGTAGGCAAAGCTCCGGTACGCACCTTTAACTGCTTGTTGAGGTCGTTGAGCGAAGTTTTATTAAACTGATATTTAATAGCCATGGCTTGGGGTTAAGCGTCTTTCCAATATTTTTGTACCAACTCGTGTTTAATAGCTACCTCGGTTTTGGTAAAATATTTGCCAAAGAGTTCCCAGCCGCGGTCGAGCATCTCGGTGGTGTTGATGTTTACGTCTATGGCCAGCAAGTATTGGGCGTAGGCTTTGGCATATTCCAAACAGCGCAGATCGTAATCGCTCAGGTCAAAACCATTTTCTAATTTGGTCTTGGCGTTGGCGGCGTCGGCGTAGAGGCGCACAGAGGCGTTCATAACCTGATTGTGATCTTCGCGGGTTTGTTTTCCGATGACCAACTGTTTGAGTCGCGACAGGGAGCGGAAGGGGTCTACAATGACCTTTCCGGTGTCGGAATCGGTACGTAAAAAGAGCTGTCCTTCTGTAATATAGCCGGTATTATCGGGAATAGCGTGGGTAATGTCGCCTCCGCTGAGGGTAGTTACGGCAATAATGGTAATAGAGCCGCCCGAGGGGAGCTGGACCGCCTTTTCGTAGATCTTGGCCAAGTCGCTGTAGAGCGATCCGGGCATAGAGTCTTTGGAGGGGATCTGGTCCATCCGGTTGCTCACAATGGTCAGCGCGTCTGCATAGAGGGTCATATCTGTCAGCAATACCAATACCTTTTCATTTTTGTCAACGGCAAAATATTCGGCGGCGGTCAGGGCCATATCGGGAATCAACAGGCGCTCTACCGGAGGCTGTTCGGTGGTATTTACAAAACTGATGATTTTGTGGAGGGCTCCCGCGTTTTCAAAACTTTGTTTGTAGTAGAGGTAGTCGTCGTTGCTCAGTCCCATACCTCCCAATATAATTTTATCTACGTCCGCCCTAAGTGCCACCATAGCCATAACCTGATTGTAGGGCTGGTCGGGGTCGGCAAAAAAGGGAATCTTTTGACCCGATACCAAAGTGTTGTTGAGGTCAATACCGGCTATTCCGGTTGGAATTAACTGAGAAGGTTGTTTCCGTTTGTAGGGATTGACCGACGGCCCTCCAATTTGGCGACGTTCCCCCTCTATGGCGGGGCCTTTGTCAATAGGTTCTCCGTAGGAGTTAAAAAAGCGTCCCGACAACTCGTCGCTGACGTTGAGGGCAGGAGGTTCTCCGTGAAAAATAACTTCTGCGTTGGTGGGAATCCCTTCTGTTCCGGCAAATACCTGAAGGGTAACCAAGTCGCCGTTAATCTTTACCACCTGGGCCAATCTGCCCGCCACGGTGGCCAATTCGTCGTTGGCTACACCCGGGGCGTGGAGCAGTACGGTGGCCTTGGTAATCCCCTCTAATTGAGTATATATGCGTTGAAATGCTTTGGTTTTCATAGTCAGCCTTGCTTAATAAGTTTGTCGATCTCTGATTCGTATTTCTTAAAATGGGGATCCTTAAAGGTAGCATAGTTCATTTGGCGGAAGAGGTTGATGAGTTTTTTGTAGTAGTTGGAGCAATCCTCAAATCGATCAAAGTGAACTTCTTGTCTGCATACGTTCAAGATTTTTTCTAACATATATTCCTGTCTTTCCATAGAGGTAGAAGCATCGATGGGGTCAAAGGCGTCCTGCTGGAGGATCACAAAGTCGACGAGTTCCGACTTCCAGTAACGCAGGTGGTACTCAAGGGGAACACCGTCGTCTCCCAAAATATTGATCTGCTCGTAGGCCTCTTTGCCGCGCAGGACTATGTTTTTGGCCTCCCAAACCATATTTACCCAACCCGGATGTACCTTTTGGTTAAAGTATTCCACCATTTCGGGATATTCTAAATACTTGGAGTAACTTTCGATGGGGTCTACGGCGGGGTAGCGTTTGCGGTCGGCGCGGTTTTGGGCTAAGGCGTAGAAACATCGGGCGGCTTTTTTGGTCGATTCGGTAACGGGCTCTTTGAGGTTTCCTCCGGCAGGGGATACCGTTCCGATAAAGGTGACCGATCCCGTTTGGCCATTGTTCAGGAGCACAATGCCGGCGCGGGCGTAAAAATTGGAAATAATGGCCGGAAGGTCAACCGGAAAGGCGTCTGCGCCCGGAAGCTCTTCCATTCGGTTGCTCATTTCGCGCAAAGCCTG